>JAVEDA010000054.1 GCA_030841195.1 Actinomycetota bacterium
CGCGCCCAGACGGGGCTGTACCTCTGACCTCGCTGCCCGCCGCCCCCGTCGCCAACCCGCTGTCGCTGCGCCGCCCGGGTCGGCAGATCGCCGCTGCTGTCGTCGTGGGGGCCCTGGTGCTGGCGGCGCTCGCGCCGGGCGAGCTCAGCCTCCCGGTCGGCCCGGTCGCGAACGCCCACGGCGCCCGGCCCAACGTCGTGCTGATCGTGACCGACGACCAGCGGGCCGACACGCTGGCCGGGATGACGAAGGTGAACACGCTGCTCGCCGACAAAGGCGTGCGCTTCGCGAACGGCATGGTGCCGACGTCGCTGTGCTGCCCCTCCCGGTCGACCATCCTCACCGGCCTCTATGCCCACCACACCCGGGTCTTCGGCAACGGCGACGTGGGCGGCGCACGGTTCGGCGGCTGGGCGCAGTTCCACCGCCGCGGTATGGAGTACCGGACCATCGCGACCGCCCTGGCCGACCGCGGCTACCGCACCGGGTTCTTCGGCAAGTACCTCAACGACTTCTCCCGGCTGTCGCCGGACGGCTACACCCCGCCGGGCTGGGACGTCTTCACGGCCTTCAAGTACTCCCGGGGCGCCTACTTCGGATACCGGCTCACCGATGGCACGTACCACGGCATCAGCCCCCGCGACTACTCCACCGACGTGCTCGCCAGGCGGAGCACCCGGTTCGTCCGGAACACTCCCGACGACCAGCCACTGTTCCTGATGTTCGCGCCCTACGGCCCGCACAGCCCCTACATCCCCGCCCCGCGCGACCTCGGCCGGGTGGCGGCCATGCCAACGGCGCTGGCGCCGGCCATGGTCACGACCGGACATCCTGCTGACCCGCTCGACACGCTCCCGCGCTGGCAGCGCGGGCGTCAGGCCGCGCCGGGCGACGCCGAGGCGACCTGGCGCGGGCAGACGGCGACCTTGCTCGCGGTCGACGACGCGGTGGCCTCGGTGGTCCGGACCCTGCGCCGCGAGGGTCGCGAGCGGGACACCCTGTTCGTGTTCATGTCCGACAACGGCTACCTGTGGGGCGAGCACGGCATCGTCGGCAAGGACAACCCCTACGACGGCGCGGCCCGGGTGCCCCTGGTCGTGCGCTGGGACGGGCACTCCCCGGCCGGTGTGGTGGACGACCGGCTGGCGCTGAACGTGGACATCGCGGGCACCATCGCCGCGGCGACGGGGGCCTCGATGCGCACCGACGGGCTGGACCTGCTGGGTGCCTCGACCCGTCAGGGGTTCCCGTTGGAGGCCATGGCCGGCTACCGGCACCGACCGGCGTACTGCGGCTGGCGGACTGCCGACCACATGTACGTCCGCTACGCGACCGGGCGGACCGAGCTGTACGACTACCGGACCGACCCTTACGAGCAGCACAACCTGGCCGGCGACCCGGCTGTCGCCGACCTGCAGACCCAGATGCGGGGGCAGGCCACGACACACTGCAACCCGCAGCCACCCGGCTTCGACTGGTAGCAGGGTCACAGTCGGGCAAAACGCCGCGAGTCAAGGGCGGGGTGGCCGCCGACTCGTCGTACGCTCGCCGTCGGCCTTCGCACCGGCCGCTCACGAGGGGACCCCCTGCACGATGCACCTCCGCGCCGCCCGCCCGTCCGCGCGACGGCTCGGACTCGTCATCCCGGCCGCCCTGGTCCTGGCCGGGCTAGCGCTCAGCATCCCGGCCGAGGTGGCCGCAGCCCCCGCGGTCTCGAACGCCACGCCGCCCCCGGTGACGACGCCGACGACCAAGCCGAACGTCGTGCTGATCCTCACCGACGACCAGCGCTTCGACACGTTGTCCGGCATGCCCAACGTGCAGCGGCTGCTCGCCGCCCAGGGCACGACGTACACCCGCGCCATGGTGCCCACCTCGTTGTGCTGCCCCTCACGCTCCACGATCCTCACCGGCCTCTACGCCCACACCAGCCGGCTGTACGGCAACGGGGACGTCGGCGGCCCCCGGTACGGCGGGTGGCGCAGGTTCCACCGGCTGGGGCTCGAGAAGCGGACCCTCGGCCCGTCCCTGCAGGCCGCGGGCTACCGCACCGCGCTGATCGGCAAGTACCTCAACTTCTTCGGCAGGTACTCGCCTCCCGGCTACCGGCCGCCCGGTTGGGACACGTTCGCGGCGTTCATGTCCAGCCACGGCTCCTACTACGCCTACCACCTCAGCGACGGCACGTACCACGGGCTGGAGCCGCAGGACTACTCGACCGACGTGCTGGCCTCGCGCGCCACCGACTTCATCTCCAGCACGCCGGTCGACCAGCCGCTGTTCCTCTACTTCGCGCCGTTCGGGCCGCACGCCCCGTACACGCCTGCACCGCGCGACCTCGGGACGCTCGACGGCAAGCTCACGCCGTACACGGCCGCTACCCTGCACCAGCCCCTGCGCACCCTGCCCGTCTGGATGCAGAACCGGCGGCACTTCAACCAGGACGAGGTCGACAAGACCCGGCAGCCCCAGCTCGAGGCGCTGATGTCCATCGACGACGCCGTCGGGTCGATCGTGCAGTCGCTCCAGCAGGGCAACCGGGACCGGGACACCCTGTTCGTGTTCATGTCCGACAACGGCTACTTCTGGGGTGAGCACACGATCATCGGGAAGGACTCGCCCTACGACGCGTCGACCCGGATCCCGATGGTGATCCGCTGGGACGGGCACACCCCGCCGGCGAGCACCAGCGGCCGGATCGTGCTCAACGTGGACATCGCCCGCACCATCGCGACGGCGACGGGAGCGTCGATGCAGACCGACGGGCTGGACATCCTGGGCGACAAGGCGCGCAAGGGGTTCGTGCTCGAGGCGATGGACGGCTACAACTACCGGCCTGCCTACTGCGGGTGGCGCACCAAGAACCGGATGTTCGTGCAGTGGAACACCGGCGAGAAGGAGCTCTTCGACTACCGGCTGGACCCGGCCGAGAGCACCAATCTCGCGCACCGGAAGTCGTGGCGGCCGGTCCGGAAGGCGATGCGGACGAAGGCCTTCGAGGCCTGCCGCCCCGTACCGCCGCACTTCCACTGGTGAGGGCGGGCATCCGGCCGGGCGGCGACCGCGGGCCAGGGCGACTTACCGGTTTCGTCCCACCCCGGGCCCGCTGGTAACCTTCTCTCTGCTCGAGCGCCGCTAGCTCAACTGGCAGAGCAGCTGACTCTTAATCAGCGGGTTGGGGGTTCAAGTCCCTCGCGGCGCACACCTATGTCCTGGCCCTCCGTCCCTCGTGGACGGGGGGCCGGCGTCGTTTCGGTGGTAGTTGGGACCTCCCGGCGGCTACCCACCATCCCAAAGTAGACGCTGGGCATCGGTAGCGGCGGTTGCGGTAGGTCGAGCGGTCACGGGTGCGGGTTCGGGCTCAGGGCGCTTATCGTCCTGGTATGTGGTTGAGGGTGATGTCGGCTGATGTCCTGGCCGTCGCTCTTGGACGCAACGGCCGTCTGGACCCCGCAGAGCCGGGCACAGGCGGTCCGGCGGGCAATGCCCAGTTGACCGCGTGGACCGGCCTGCTGCTGCTGGTGCTTGCCGTCGCCGAGCTAGTCACGTTGCTCGACGTTCGCGGGCTCATCAGCTGGCACATCGGCATCGGTGCATTGCTCGTACCGCCTGCCTTGCTCAAGACGGGCAGCACAGGGTGGCGCATCGCGCGCTTCTACCTGGGGAACGAACCCTATGTGCAGGCCGGCCCACCGCCTCTGCCCCTGCGGATGCTCGGGCCGCTCGTCGTGGCCTTCACCCTTGCGGTTCTTGCCTCGGGCGTCGTGCTGGCTCTCGTCGGTCCCGACGGCAGCCGGCACGTACTGGTGCAGTCGTTCGGGCAGCGGATCGACTGGCTCAGCCTCCATCAGGGCGCATTCGCTGCCTGGGCCGTGGTTACCGGTCTGCACGTGTTGGCCAGGCTCGTGTCGGCCCTCCAGCTCACCGTCCTTCCCGGCGCAAGGCGCAATCAAGTGGCAGGCCTGCACCGGCGCGGCGTTGCGTTGGCGGTCACCGTCGCCGTCGCGGCAATGAGCGCCGCCCTCCTGCTCGGAGTCTCGGGAGACTGGCGCGCCCACGACCTCCGCGGCCACGGACCACCGCCGGCGCGGGATGCACCCGGGCCGTGACGGTGAGGTGGCGGAGTACCGGAGTCAGTCCGGGGCTGACACTGGGGCCCAGCGTCAAGCAGCGCGTGAGTCCTCGAGTGAGGCTCCGTCTACCGTCAGACTGACGTCGATGTTTCCCCGCGTGGCGTTCGAATAGGGGCAGAGCTCGTGAGCGCGCGCCATCAGGTCCGCAGCGTCCGCTGGCGACAGGTGTGGCGCGTGCAGATCAAGCGCGACCGTTAAGCCCATGCCGCCATGTCCGGTTGGTCCGAGCCCTACTCGCGAGGTGATGCGCGAGTCGGATGCGTCAAGCTTTCGCCCGTTGGCGACGTTCAGGAGCGCGGACTGGAAGCAGGCGGCATAGCCGACCGCGAATAGCTGCTCAGGGTTGGTTCCCGCGCCGCCTCGACCGCCCATGTCTTCGGGCACAGAAAGATCGACTTCCAGCCGACCATCAGAAGTCCGACCGTGCCCCGCTCGTCCTCCCTCAACGACCGCCTCGGCGGTGTACAGAATCTTCACGTTCTCGCCTTTCTCTGGAAGCGATCCTCTCGACCTCACTCATTGACCAGAACGTGCAAAAGCGGTGCATTGCTCCCAGATGCATCCAATCGGGAGTTAGACATGAAGGTCGGCTGCTAGCTCCCGGTGAGCTCGGCCCGGGCGAGTGCTACCAGGTCGTCATTGGTGTTCGCGTGTCCCGCGAGACCCCAACCGCCGTCGTAGGTCTCGGTCAGCTGCACCCAGGTGCGGTCGACGATGGTCGGGTCGCCGGCCGCCTCGGCCACAGCTGCGGTCAGCCTGCTGACGGCGTCCAGCTGCTTGGCGCGGTCCAGCGCCCCGGCATTGGTGAGGACCTGGACCCGGACGTAGTTGTTGTCGCCCTCGACGTTGGAGACGGTGCTGTGGTGGACGAACGCCGCGGTGTTCTTGCGGAACAGCCTGATGTCCGGCACCTGTTCGACCTCCATCAGCGTGGCCGCGAGTCGCGTTGCCAGCGCCGCCGGGTCGGGGAAGGTACCGGCCTCGGCATACACGTCGATCATCGGCATGAGTCTCTCCTGCCTCTATGGTGGGCTACATAGTAACCAAAACTATGTAGGTCTGCATAGTCGCCAGGAGGAGTACATGACCAAGGGTGAAGGGCGGGCTCGAATGGTCGCGGGCGCGGTCCGTCTGCTGGCCGAGCACGGGCCACCGGGCGCGTCGTTCGGGGACGTCCTGGACGCGACCGGAGCCGCTCGCGGGTCGACGTACCACCACTTCCCGGGCGGCAAGAAGGAGATGTACACCGCGGCTCTCGACCTTGCCAGCGACCGGGCACTGACCGCGATCGAGGACGTGCGCGGCCAGCCGGCCAGGGTGGTCGTGGAGCGGTTCATCGAGATGTGGCGCAGTCTTCTGACCGCGACCGACCTGCGGCTCGGGTGCGCGGTGCTGGCGGTCGCCGTCGCTGGGGAGGACGAGCAGGTGGTGGATCACGCGGGGAGCATCTTCCGGGCCTGGCGCGAGCGCCTCGCCTCGCTGCTCGTCGATGGAGGATGCCCGGCCGCGCAGGCCCCCGCTCTCGCCGCCCTCACCATCGCGGCCATGGAGGGCGCCGTCGCCATGGCCCGGGCTGAGGCAGACCTCGGGCCGTTCGAGCTCGCCGCACGGCAGCTGCTGGACGTGGTCTCAGCGCAGTGACACTGCTGCGATCAGGCGCGGTCGGAGCTCCTGGGCACCGATCACCGCGTCCACCGATCCGACCTCCACCGCCCTCTGGATGCTGTGCACCCGGTCGAACTCCGTCGCGACCTCACCGAGCTTCTCCGCGCGCACGACCACCCGCAGCTCCGCCAGCTCGGTGGCCAGCTCGGCGCGATGGGCGCCGTCCGCTGCTGACATCCGCCGCTCCAGGTCACCGATGCGCGGATCGGCGGCCGTCCGGGCAGTCACGTCGCCCGCGAAGACGACCGCTGCGGCGGGGGCGCCGCCGATGACCGAGGCGTACGACCCGTCGACCGCGAGCACCGTCATGTTGTCGTTGAGCGCCTTGGAGAACACGACGAAGGCTCCGCCGTGGTAGCGCGACACGACGCAGAACACGATGGGTCCCACGAAGTTCACGACAGCGCGCCCGATCTCGGCGCCGTACTCCAACTGGAGGTTGCGCATCGAGTCCGGGGACCCGTCGAAGCCGGAGAGGTTGGCCAGCACCACCAACGGCCGGTTGCCGCTCGCCGCGTTGATGGCCCTCGCAGTCTTCTTCGATGACGCGGGGAACAAGGTTCCTGCGGTCCAGATGTCGGGGCCGTCGCTGGGCGGGAAGCCACGCCGCGGCACGGGGCGGGACTCGATGCCGACCATGACGACCGGCCAGCCGCCTAGGTGGGCGTCGAAGACGACCGAGGTCTCGGCGTCGGCCATGCCGGCCCAGCGTTCGATCGGCGGGAGGTCCTGGTCGATAACCGCACGCATCAGCGTTCGGATGTCGAATGCCTTCTTCCGGTCCGGGTTCGTGGTTGACGAGAAGATGTCGCCGACGGTGCTGAAGTCGCTGCCTTCCACGACGTGCGGGTAGGCGCGGACGTCGCGGTCCGCGGGGTCGGTCGTTCCAGTGCGTCGCACGACGGGTTCGCCCGGAACGCGGTAGCTGTGGTCGTAGTGCGCGGCCAGCACCTCGCAGGCGCCGGCGAGGTCCGCGGCCCAGTACTGCGCCTGGCCGTTGGGCCCCATCACCCGGTCGTAGCCGCCGATGCCGAAGTTGTCCTCCGCCGACACGCCGCCGGAGAAGTCCAGCGACTGCTTGCCGGTCAGCACCATCGCGCTGTCGGGGGTCATGACCAGGACGCCTTTGGTGTGCATGAGCATCGTCGCCTCGGCGTTCCAGTACGGCTGGGCACCGACGTTGATCCCGGCCACCACGACGTTGATCTCGCCGCCGGCCTGGGTGAACGTCACGATGCGCCGCAGCGCCCGAGCCACCCAGTCCATGTTCTCGGTGCCGGAGTCCATCGAGATCCGTGCGCCGGCCGACAGGGCGAACCACTCGACCGGGACCGACATCGACTCGGCCAGATCGAGGGCTGCGACGACCCGTACGCACTCCGCCTCAGCCACCGCACCCAGCGCCTTGGTGGGGTCGCCCAGCAGCACCACGCGGGTGATGCCCTCGGGATGTCGCGACGGGCGCGACGTCGCGACTCCCACCACCAGCCCTGCCTTGTTGCGGCCGGGCGGCCGGGTCACCGGCACCAGGGCGCCGGTGTCGTCGAGGTCGTGCTCCATGAAGGTGCCGCCGGGTCCGGCGAGCAGCGAGAGGAGCTCGTAGGGATAGGTGGTGCCGCGCCGCCGCGCCCGCAGCACCTTCTGCGCGTAGTCGTCCAACGGAGCCAGCCGCTCGGTCGGTGCGCCGCCGAAGGACGCAACGACTCCCGACCCGGCGCTGTAGCTGAACCGCACTGCCGCGGGGTGCACAGAACCGTCGGGCGCCACGATGCGACCTTGTACGGCGACCTCCTCGATCCCGGCTCCGACGGTCAGCGGTGCCAGGGCTCGCTGGAGCCCGGCCAGCTCCTCCGGCGGTGCGTCGACCACGGGCCAGATGTGCACGAAGACGTGGTTCATGTCGAGCTGTGCCCCGGCTGCTCCACGGGCCGTGCGGGCCCGCCGGATCGCCTCGAGGCAGTGGGTGATGGCCCGCTCGGCCTGCGGCAGGGACACGATGTGCCCGTCGTCGTCGCGCACGATCGCCAGCTCGCGCACCTGGGCCAGCGCGACGAGTCGTTGGTCGGACTCGTTGTCCGGCGCCACGCAGTGGTAGAGCAGCACGTCCTCCGGCGCCTCCAGCCGGCTGACGCGGAAGTCACGAAGCCGCCACAGGCTCAGCCGGCGCCCGACCATCGGGTGGACTCCGCGCACCAGGTCGTCCTCGACGACCCCGGCAGCGCCAGGGCGGAACGTGAAGTAGGTGACCGGGCGTCCGTCGCCGGGGCACACCCCCACCGCTACCCGGCGTACCTGCTGGACCTGCGGGAGGCTGCCGAGGACGGCCTGCAGTGATGCCGAAGCCGCCTCGGCGGTGTCCGGCGCGCCGGGCCAGTGGAGATAGAGGTCGACGACGGTCTCGTGGCCGGGAGGTGTCGAGGCGACCAGCTCACCAAGGGTGGTGACGAGGCCACGAGGGTCGGCAGACCCGTCGAGCTCCGCCGGCTGCGCGACGGTGGTCACCAGCCGGGTCGGGCGGTCGTCGAGCGTGTAGTCGCAGGTGACGAACGGCCGGCCAGCCGCGGTGAAGCTGCGCAGGTCGTGCAGCTCGTGCTCGCGGTAGTGCCGGCGAGCCAGGACCTCGAGCATCGGCTCGCGCTCGGGGATGCCGCGCTCCAGCCGCTCGGCCAGGAACCGCACGACCTGCTCCGGGATCGCGGCCACCGCCTCGAGCCGCTCGGCGTAGTCGGGCGCGTCGGGATGGGCGATCAGGTAGTCGAGCTCCGCGGGCACGCCGGCCAGCGCGTCGGCCCGGACCGCCTCGGTGACCGGCTGGTCGAACCAGCGGAACCGTGTGCTGCGCGCCAGCTCACCCACGATGGGGAAGCGCAGCTGGGTCGCCACCACCAACCGGTCGAGCACGTCGTGGGCCTGCTGGCCCAGGTCGTGCTCCGGTGGCTCGTCCGTGAGCCACTGCTGGAGCACCGAGGTGACGACCGCGAGGTCCGCGGCCGTGCGTTGCTGGGCGAGGAAGATCCGGTAGACCGCCTCCTCGAGCGCCGGGCTGCGGTCGAGGTCCGGCACGCCGTAGTGCGCGAGGACCCGGGCCAGTCGGGTCCGGAACGCGTCGGGCAGGCGTTCGCGGTCGACGTCGAGGCTGTGCAGGTAGGAATGGAAGTACTCGCGAGGGCTGTGCACCCGCACGTCGCTGGTCTCCTCGCCGGCGGGCCGGTTGCGGATCAGCTCGGCCAGGTCGGCGAACACCGTCACGACGTCCAGCTCGGTGCGCAACAGGGTCGGGTCGGCGGCCAGGGCGTCGGCGCGCAGCCGTTGGTACTCCGCCAGGGTCTCGGTCCGGTCGCCGGGAGCGACGTCGAAGCCCAGCAGCATGCTGCGCAGGTCGGCCAGCAGCGCCGCAGCGCGGGCAGCGGCGCCGGTCGCCTGGGGCGACGTGGGCAGGTCCACCTCGGGTTCGGCGTCCGCGGCGTCCCCAGCTGCCGCCGTACCTGACTCGTCGTCGGTGAGCGGCTCGAGGCGCACCATCGGCATGCCGGTCTCGACCTGGCCTCCGGTGGCCACCATCAGCTCGCGCACCCGGGCCGCGAACGGGGCTGGGATCACCGTCTCCATCTTCATGCTCTCGAGCACGAGCACGGGAGCGCCGGCCGCTACCGTCGCACCGACCGCGACAGGGGTGGCGACCACCAGGGCTGGCGCGGGGGAACGGAGGACGCCGCCCTCGTCCCGGCTGACGCGGTGGGTGATGCCGTTGACCTCGACCAGATGCACGGCGCCGTGGGCCGCACCGACGAGCCGGAACACCTGATCGCCGACGTGCAGCCGGCTGGTGAACTCACCCAGCTGCTCGACGGTGACGTCGAGGACGTGCTCGGCGCCGCTCGGCCCGAGGTGGATCCGGAACCGGTCGGCGCCGACCTGGGATACGGCGACACGGTGGCTGACGCCGCCGAGCTTGAGGTCGACCGCGCGGCCGACCTCGTGCCGGGCCTGCGGGCGCCCGCCGTGGGCGGTGGCGAGGAAATACCCCCGCTCGGCCTCCTCCTCTTCCTCGTACGCCGTGATGGCGGCAGCGACGAGCGCGAGACCGGCATGTCGCTCCGCCACGAGTCGACCTTCGGCGCGGACGCGGTCGATCCACCCGGTGTCGGCGCTGCCGTCGACGACCTCGGGCTGGTCGAGCAGGTCCAGCAGGAAGCTCTTGTTCGTCGCGCCGCCCTCGATGAGGACTGTCGTGTCAGCCAGCGCGCGGCGCAACCGCGCGAGCGCCTCCTCGCGGTCCCGGCCGTAGGCGATGACCTTGGCGATCATGGAGTCGAAGTCGGCCGGGATGAGATCGCCCTCGCTCACGCCGGTGTCGACACGCACACCGGGGCCGGAGGCGAAGTCGAGGTAGGCGATGCGCCCGGGAGACGGGGCGAAGTCGCGGTCCGGGTCCTCGGCGTTGAGCCGGGCCTCGACGGCGTGGCCGATCTCGCCCGGACGGTCGCCCTCGAGGCGGCCGCCGGCGGCGACGTGGAGCTGCGCCTTGACCAGGTCGAACCCGGTCGTCACCTCGGTGATCGGGTGCTCGACCTGCAGTCGCGTGTTGACCTCGAGGAAGCTGAACGTCTTGCCGGAGGGTTCGTAGAGGAACTCCACGGTGGCGGCGCCCCGGTAGCCGACCGACAGCGCCAGCCGCTCCGCCGACTCCTTGATGCTCGCCACCTGCTCGGCGGTCAGGACCGGTGACGCCGACTCCTCGATGACCTTCTGGTTGCGCCGCTGCAAGGAGCAGTCGCGCACGCCGATCGCCCAGGCGGTGCCTTGGCCGTCGGCGATGACCTGCACCTCGATGTGGCGCGCGCCGGTGACCAGCCGCTCGAGGAACACCACGCCGCTGCCGAACGCACGCTGGGCCTCGTCCTGGGTTCGGGCGAACGCGTCGACCAGCTCGGAGTCCGAGGTGACCACGCGGATGCCGCGGCCACCGCCTCCGGCGGTCGCCTTGAGCATCAGCGGGTAACCGATCTCCTTGGCCTGCACGGTGGCTGCGTCGACGTCGTCGACCGCGCCCCGGCTCCACGGAGCCACCGGCACGCCCGCCTCCTCGGCGAGGAGCTTGGCGCCGATCTTGTCGCCGAGCCGGCGCATCGCCTCGGCGCTCGGGCCGATGAACGTGATGCCGATTCTTTGGCACAGCTCGGCGAAGGCGGGGTCCTCGGCCACGAAGCCCCAACCGACCCAGGCGGCGTCGGCGGCAGTCTCGAGCAGGGCGCGTTCGAGCACCGCGTGGTCGAGGTAGGGCCGCGCCGATGCCGGGCCGATCGCGAAGGCGGTGTCGGCCTCGCGCACGAACTTCGCCGCGCCCTCGCCGTCGGTGTGCAGGGCGATCGTCTCGATCTGGGCGCCGCCCTGCGCGTTGAGCTCGCGGACGGCGTGGATGAGACGCATCGCGGCCTCTCCACGGTTGACGATGGCGACTCGCGAGATCACGTGCCACGCCTCCTGCCAGGCCGGGGACATCTCACCCTAGAGGGCGCCCGGGGTGCAGGGTCTCATGGCTCCGACGCCGGTCCGGTGGGCGCGTCCGTCGAGTCGGCCGGTGGCGGCTCCGGCGCGCAGTCCACCGTGGTGTCCAGCGTCAGGATCTGCTCGACGGTGAGGGTGAGACTCGTGAGGTGGTCGCCGGCCCCGAGAGTGTGACTGCCAGCGGGTAGCCCGGTGACGGTGTAGGTCGCGCCCGCTGGGCGCGCACCCAGCAGGACGGTCATCGCCGGGTCGTCACCGATGCGAACCTCGAGGTCGTAGGTCTCCTCGGGCGGGCAGTCGGCGGTGAGGTGAAGAGTGCCGGTCACGGTGGCGCCGGGCACGACAACTGTCTGGCCGACGGTGCCACCGCACGGGGGCACGGCCGCGGCTGCGAAGGTCCCGCCGCCAACGAAGGCCGGTGCCCAGTTGCCGACGGCACTGCCAACGAGTGCGTTCACCGGCCACGGAGAGATGAGGACGGGTCCGCGCGGGCAGCCGATGCGGTAGTAGCCGTCGCCATCGGTTCGGGCAGCGACGTACCCATCGGTGCTGAAGTGCGACGACTCTCCCGAGCTCGGCAGCACGTACAGCCCGGCGACCCCGACGCCGGACGTGTCAACGACGCGGCCATCCAGATAGCTGGTCGGGTTTCCGGGCTGGGTACTGACTGCGGGGCCGGCCGGCCCGCCGGGTTGGGTGCCCGCTGATTGGCCCAGACCGTGCTGCCCACGGGACACGCTCGGGCCGTCTTGAGGTGTCGCCGAGTCGGGGGTGGGCGTTGGCGTCCCGCTGATTGTGGTGGAGTCGTGCCCGGCGGGTGTCGTGTGTGCGCCCCGGTCCCGCTGCATCGAGGCCCCGAGGGCGAATGATGCGTAGGTCAGCGCGAGCACGACGCCGGCTGCCATGGAGACGGTCAGCACGCCCCGTCTACGCCGGAGCTTGGCGGCGGCCAGGGTCTGTGCGAACACACCTGGGCGCGCTGGCAACGGGTCGACGGGTGATCGCGGCAGGATCATTCGTCGACTTCCGGCAAGTCGATGTGCGACCGCAGCATGTTCCGGGCGACATGCAACTGCCGCTTTACGGTCCCGGCCGGGCGGTGCAACAGCTCGGCGACCTCCTGAACGGAACGGTCGCTCCAGTAGTACAACAAGATCGGGTGGCGCAGGTGGTCGGGCAGGCGCTCGACGAGGTCCCTGATCGACGTGTCCGCCATCTCCGCACTCCGAGGTGTGGACACCGAGAGAAGGAGGCGGAGCCGGAGGTCGCGCTGGTTGCGGCGCCAGCCGTCGATGAACAGTCGGGACGCGGTCCGCCAGACCACCGCCTTGGGGTCCCGCACGGAGAACCAGCGCTGGAACAGCTGAAGGAACGCCTGCTGCGCAATGTCGTGGCCGTCCTCACGACTGCGGGTCAGCCGGGCCGCCCAACCGGCCAGCTTCGGGTACTCGGAGTCCCACAACGCTCGGAACTCCTGCTCGCGTCGGTTGTGGGCAGCGTCGGGCGGGCCGATAGTCACGACCGGCTCGCTGTCTGGAGGCGGAGGCGCCGCAGACTGTGCAATGACCGCCATGGGCACCACCCCGTCGAGGGTCCGTCCCGTCCTCGCGACGGATCGGCCTTACTCCCTGATGACGACGGTCTGCAGGCGACGGTTCGCTGGATCGACAAGATTTCTCGGCGGATCCGATGAACGGGCTGAACCCGAGGTGCTTCGTCCGGATGGCCTCAGCGCAGTCCGGTGCTGAGGCGGGCACGCAGGCGGTGCAGATGCGGCATGACGCCGTAGATGACGATGGGCACCGCGATGGTGGCGAGGACGAAGGTCCTCAGGACGATCGGCAGCCCTTGGAGCGAGCCGCTGAGTGCCAGGTTGAGGACGGTGAGAGTCGGGAAGACCGCCAGCCAGATCATCAGTGCGAGCTGGTGCTTCGTCGGCGGCGGGACGGCCCGTGGTTGGGGTATCGGTCGATCGTCGGACATGGTCATGACTCCTTGGGAGCGGGATGTTGGGCGGCGTGGACCTCTTCGTCCACAAGGTCGTTGTTCAGGGCGATCGCGGCGGAAGACCCTTCTCCTGCCGCGGTGATGACCTGGGCGCGAGGGTTGGCCGCGTTGCCGGCGACCGAGACGCCCGGCACCGTGGTGCGGCCTACCGCGTCTGACCGCACCCAGCCGTCGTCGTCCAGGTCGCAGCCCAGGCTGACGAGCAGGTCGGTGTGGGGCACGAACTGGGGTCGGACGAACACGGCAGCTCGATGGACGACTCGGCCGTCGTCCAGCTCGACGCCGGACAGCTTGTCGACCTCGACGACCAGCTGCTGCACGGTCCCCTCGACGACGCGGATCCCCCGCCCGGCGAGCTGGTCGCGCTGTTGGGCGGTGAGCGCGTCGGTGTGCGGGAAGAGGACGACGTCGGACGACCACTGGCGGATCAGCTGGGCGTGCTGGACCGCCTCGGCGGTCCCGCCCAGGACGCCGAGGGGTTGGTCGCGCACCTCGTAGCCGTGGCAGTAGGGGCAGTGCAGGAGGTCGCGGCCCCACCGCTCCTGGACACCCGGGATGTCGGGCAGCACGTCGTGCAGACCCGTGGCCACGAGCAGCCGGCGCGCCGTCAGGACCGATCCGTCGGTGAGCCGGACCTGGAAGCCTGTGCGGGCGGCGCTGGGGGCGGCCGCCGCCACGGTGCCGTCGACAAGCTCTACGCCGTACGCGGTCACCTCGGACCGGCCGAGGGCCAGGAGGTCTTGAGGCGCCAGGCCGTCACGTGAGAGGAAGCCCTGCAGGTGCGCTGCGGGAGCGTTGCGCGGCGCACCGGCGTCCACGACGGCGACCGTGCGCCGGGCGCGGGACAGGACCAGCGCGGCCGAGAGCCCGGCCGCGCCGCCGCCGATCACCACCACGTCGTAACTGTTCATGCCGCTCACTGTGCGACTCCTTCGCGGAAGTGACAACAAAGGTTGCTGTTTCCGGGAAACGGGCGTCGAATGGTGTTCGTGGACGAAGCGGCAGCGATGGCCTCAGTGCTGGATCAGGTCGGTCCGCGGTTGAAGCGGCTCCGGTCGCAGCGTGGTGTCACGTTGACCGCGCTCTCGGAGGTGACCGGCATCTCGAAGAGCACCCTGTCCCGCCTGGAGACCGGCCAGCGCCGCCCGAGCCTCGAGCTGCTGCTCCCGCTCGCCCAGGCTTACCGGGTGGCGCTGGACGACCTGGTCGGAGCGCCGGAGGTCGGCGACCCACGGATCCGGCTCACGCCCCGACGGGTGAACGGTCGCACGGTGCTGCCGCTGACCCGGCAGCCCGGCGGCGTCCAGGCCTGGAAGATCCTCATTCCCAAGACCCAGTCGAAGCCGAGCCCTCGGGTGCACGAGGGCTAC
>JAVEDA010000524.1 GCA_030841195.1 Actinomycetota bacterium
CCGTAGAGTCCGCTCGGCGCTCCTCTGATCTGAGGCGGTGTGCCGCAGGTTCTCGCAGTTTCGCTATCGCGTGGATGGACGACTGTGAGCATCGCGGGTGGAGATTCGCGGCAGTGGGCGCGGCAACGCGGCCTCCACCGCTCGCCTTTTGGCGTCAATGCACCTCTATGTGCACGGCACTGTCGCCAAGGCCGGTCGTCGGTGCGCCCGTATCAGTCGGTGGTCGAGCGAGCTACGCGATTCGCCTGATCGATGAAACGGTCGACCTCCCGGGTGTATCGCACCGTTGTGCTGGCGAAGTCGCTCGCCAACTGCTGGGCCGCTTGGTCGTCGAGCTTCGATGAGGTCAGGACGCTGCCGAGCCTCCTGAACGCGAGGTACGCATCAGCCGCTTCGGCGAGACCTCTCTTCATCTCCTTGGCTGCGGGTGCCCCGCGACCAAGGCGGATTGCAACGCGGTTGTAGAGCCGGGCCAATCCGTCTATCCGGTGTTGGAGAGACGACCCACGGTCGAGCTGCGTGCCGGGCCTCGCTGTTTGGAGGCGCGTGCCAAGGATGTAAAGAGCTCCCGCTGCATCATCGAGAACCTTGCGTAGCTCGACGCGATCGGATTGCGCTTGCTCCGCATGAAGTCGGTTGCTGTCGTGCCAGATCGCGGCAAGCGGGGCCGCGACGCCGATGATCGCTGTTACCGCGAGCGCTGCGAGCGCGATGCGCCGGTCCTCGGCCACCGGCCTACGCTACAGCGGTCGCACGACAGAGTTCTGGTCTCGCGTGCAAGGAGCGTTCCGCCAGCGACATCGCGCAGCGCGTACGCTCTCGCCGAGACCAATCAGCGCGTCCCGATCAGGATCCCGCTGCGGGCCATCAGCTCACGGGCGCTCGTACCGTGATCAAGCCATCCAGACAGGTTCGGCCGCGGCTATCTCGCTGGACCGAAGTAGCCGACCTTGTCGCTTGCCAGCTCGTGAACCACGTGCGTCCGCCGGGGCCGAGGATGATCCGGTCCATGGTCGCGTTCTCGGTCGGGATCGGGAAGTCGTCCACCTCACGCCCAGAGCCAGCGCGGCCGAGCACGTCGGGCCTTACGTGCTGCAGCCAAGCGTGCCGCGGCGATCGAGCGCGAGGCCCGCCAGCCCATCGGCGGGCGGCGCAGCGGGTACTCGGCGACCGCTCGGTACGCGGATCGAGCACCCCGCTGCTCCCGGCCTACAGCCATGACGTCTCGCGACCCACCCCGCGTCCACGCCGTATCGCCGCGCGATCTCCTGCTCGCACGTCGCGATGCCCGCATAGCCCGCAGCGCTCCGGCTCGCGCGCGTCCCGCACCGGACTGCCTCCAAGCCGCCGCTGCTGTCCGCGGCGCCCAGGCCGTCTGCCATCCTTGAGGCATGCTGGCGTCGACGATCCGGCGCTCCGTGTTGCTGGCTCCTGACCCGATCGCGCGCGTCGTCGCGTGGTGTATGACCGGGCCCGAGGAGCGCTGGCTGCTGCAGTCACGTCGCGTGCGTCGCGGCTACGCCCATGCCGCGCTCGCCGGCGACGACGAGCGCGCGCGGATGATCTGGATGCTGCATCAGCCCGACCACGTGCGCGAAAGCTACGTCCGCGAGGTGCTTGAGCCCGTCGCCGATCGGCGCCGACGCGGACCCCGGCGAGGACGCGACATCCGCAGCTGACCGCTCGGGGAGCTTGGGCGTCGACGACCTTCAATCGCCTCGTCCGTCGTGCAGCGTGGACGCGTCAGCGCGTCCGCCCGTAGCGGACGGCGAGCAGCACGGCGGCGCCGACCCACACGAGCACGACAATCGCGACCTCGACCGGCTGCCCGCTCCCGAGCACGAGCACGATGCCGGTGATGAGGATCAGGGTGACGGCCGTCGCAAGCCAGATCGGGATGTGCATCCCGGCCTCGCCGGGCGGGTGGCGCCGCAATTGCGGCAGCGCGGGCTGTTCTGAGTGCAGTGTCAGCGGGCCCTCGGTGGCCCCGGTCACGAACTGGCGAACCTCGGCGACGCCGGAGCCGAAGACCTGCTCGGGCGATCCCTCCTCGATCACGGATCCGTCCCACAGCACGACGACGTGATCGGCGAGGCGGCGGGTGACATCCATGTCGTGCGTCGCGATCAGGTA
Source organism: Actinomycetota bacterium (assembly GCA_030841195.1). Taxonomy (GTDB): domain Bacteria; phylum Actinomycetota; class Actinomycetes; order JACCUZ01; family JACCUZ01; genus JAVEDA01. The sequence continues at coordinate 2,134 of JAVEDA010000524.1, forward strand.
CGTCCCGCCGAGCTTGTCGTGGTGCCAGCGGATCAGCTCGCACAGCAGCCCCAGACGGACGGGATCGACGCCTTCGTCGAAGCTGTCGAGGACCGCGAACTCGGGGTCGGCCACGAGCGCTCGCGCGAGCGCGGCGCGCGTGCTCATCCCCGCCGACAGATTCGCGGGCAGCTGGTCGGCATCGTCGGCGAGGCCGACCTCGCGCAGGCGCTCGAGCGCGTGCTCGCGCAGCCGTTCGTCGGGCAGGTCGGTCAGCGAGCCCAGCTGGAACATGAGGTTCTCGAGCACCGTCATCGATCCCCACAGCGCCGATCCGTACATGCCGCTGCCCTGAAGCAGGACCCCGAAGCGGCGCGCGAGCGCTGCAT
>JAVEDA010000160.1 GCA_030841195.1 Actinomycetota bacterium
GGCGACGATCGAGCCGATCGCGGCGGTCAGCTCGTCCAGGTCGTGGAAGCGCACGTGCCGGAGCCGGACGAACGGGTGCACCGGCTCCAGGTCGATAACCAGCCGCAGCGCGTAGCCGAGGGTGCCATAGGAGTTGGGGAACGCCCGGAACAGGTCGGCGTCCGGACCCTCGGGGTCGGCGACCACCAGCTGCCCGTCGCCGGTGAGCACCTCGATCTCGCGCACGGACTCGTGCGGCAGGCCGTTGCGGAACGACGACGCCTCGATGCCGAGCCCGGTGACGGCGCCACCGATGGTGATGGTCTTCAGCTGCGGGACGACCGCGGGCATCAGCCCGTGCGCGAGGGTCGCATCCAGCAGCTTCTCGTACGTCGTCATGGCCTGGACGTCGGCGGTCCGCGCGACCGGGTCGACCGAGAGGACCGAGTCGAGGCCGGCGACGTCCAGCCCGGGGGCAGCGGTCCGGTCCCGCGGCCGGAAGAGGTTGGAGGTGCGCTTGGCGAGTCGCACCGGCGCGCCGGCCGGGATCGCGTCGTACTGCGCGACCAGCCGTTGCCTCGCGATCTCGTGCGCGACCATGCCCAAGATCCTAGGCACTCGTTGTTACTGGCAACGACGAGTCCGTGGATGTCGGCTTTCGTCCGGCGGTGCTGGCGTGTGGTGTCAGGTCGGCTGCGGGGCGCAGACGCGGCACCGGGCGGCGCTGTACGGGCGGTCCACCTCGCGCAGCCGGGCCCGGTCCTTGATCCGCTCGCAGTCCTGCCGGAGGTGGAACGTGCTGTGCTGGCTGCCCTCGCCGGACCGCGGCAGGACCTCGATCCAGCCCTTGGGCGCGGCGTAGTTCATGGCTGAATTATGCGCGCCGGAACCGGGGGATTCGGGGCGACTGGCCAACCTGGGCCACTGCTCAACCGGGTCAGCTGGCCCAGCCCGCGTCGACCGCCCGGTGCTTGCCGCGCTCCGCCGCGAGCAGGTCCACCACCTGCTCGGGCGGCATCGGCTTCCCGACGTGGAAGCCCTGGCCCAGGTCGCAGTGCATGTCCTTGAGCCGGGCCAGCTGGGTGGGCCGCTCGATGCCCTCGGCCACGGTGCGCAGACCCAGGTTGTGGGCCAGGTCGATGATGGCCGCCACCAGGAAGCCGCCCTGCTCGCGGCGGCCCAGCTCGTCCACGAACTCCTTGTCGATCTTCAGCACATCCACCGGGAGCTGGCGCAGCCAGCTGAACGACGAGTAGCCGGTGCCGAAGTCGTCGACCGCGAGCCGGACCCCCAGCGCCTTGAGGGCCTGCAGCCGCTCGATGGTCGTCTCGACGTCGGCCATGATCGCGCTCTCGGTGATCTCCAGCGCGATCCGGGACGGTTCGATGCCGGTGGCCTCGAGCACCTGCCCGACCTCGTCGCCGAACTCGCCGCGGCGCAGCTGGCGCTGGGAGACGTTGATGCTCACCGAGAGTCCGGGGTTGGTGACCGACCACTCGACCACCTGCCGGCAGGCGCGCTCCAGCACCCAGAGGCCGAGCGGCACGACCAGGCCGGTCTCCTCGGCCAGCGGGATGAACGCGTCCGGGTTGACCAGGCCGCGCTGCGGGTGCATCCAGCGGACCAGGGCCTCGACCCCCACGACGCCGCCGGTCGCCATCGAGACGATCGGCTGGTAGTGCAGCGCGAACTCGTCGTTGTCCAGGGCGCGCTGCAGGTCGGCCCGCAGGTCGAGGCGGTGCAGCGCGGCCGCGTGCATGTGCGGCTGGTACACGGCGTACCGGCCCTTGCCGTCGGTCTTCACGACGTACATCGCGGCGTCGGCGTTGCGGAGCACCTCCTCGGGGGTGACCGGCCCGCTGCCCGCGAAGGCGAGGCCGATGCTCGCCTGCACGAACACCTCCTTGCCCTCGATGACGAGCGGCTGCCCGAGGACGCTGTGGATGCGCTCGACGGCGTGCAGGGCCGACTGCTCGTTGGGCAGGTCGACCAGCACCATCGCGAACTCGTCGCCACCGAGCCGGGCGGTGGTGTCACCGGGGCGCACCAGGGCAGAGAGCCGCTCCGCGACGGCCCGCAGCATCGAGTCGCCGGCCGCGTGCCCGAGCCCGTCGTTCACCGTCTTGAAGTCGTCCAGGTCGAGGAGCAGGACTGCGAGGGTCGTGGCGTCCCGCTCGCGCCGGGCCAGCGCGTGCGCCACCCGGTCGGTGAACAGGGCCCGGTTGGCCAGCCCGGTGAGCTCATCGTGGAAGGCCGCGTGGGTCAGCTGCATCTCGAACTGCTTGCGCTCGCCCACGTCGCGCACGGTCACCACGGTGGCCCGGACGTTCGGGTCGGCCTGCAGGTTGTTCACGACCGCCTCGGCGTCCAGCCAGCCGCCGGTGAGACGACGCAGGCGCAGCTCGAGCCGGCGGCTGACGCCGGGGCTGGCGAGCACGTCGGTCAGGCCGGACTGGACCCGGAGCAGATCGTCCGGGTGGCACAGGTCCTCGAAGCTGCGCCCGATCAGGGCGCCGGGTGGGTAGCCGAACATCCGCTCCACCGACGGGCTCTGGTAGGTGACCGCGGCGTCCCGGTCGACCAGCACGATGGCGTCCGAGGAGTTCTGCACCAGGGCGCGAAACCTGGCCTCGCTCTGCCGCACGTGCAGGTCGGCGGCGAGGGTGGCCGACTCCAGGGCCAGCGCGAGCTGGGCCACCAGGGTGAGCAGCGCGTCCGCCCGGCTCGCGTCCAGCGGCCCGGTGGTCACCAGGACGACGAGAGCCAACAGCTCGTCGTTGACCTGCACGGGGCGCACGTGCAGCCGGCCCTCCATGCCGCGCAACCCGAGGCTGACCAGGGTCTCGTGGTCCAGCGAGCCGACGGGCACGCCGTCGGGGGTGGCCGTGTCGGCGTACGGGAGCAGGGTCGTGGCCAGCGCCCGCCCCCGGATCTTTGCCTGGTTACGGCTGCCGCCGGCGACCAGCTCGACCTCGTCGGCGGACGTCACGTCGACCAGCCGGCTCGTGACCGCGGTCGGGCCGACCAGGCGTTCGAGGGCCCGCAGTGCGGCCGCGTGGATGCCGGCCCGGTCGCCGGCCGCCACCAGCTCGGCGGCGGCCGTCCGCAGGGTGCGCTCGCGCGCGGCGGTGACCGCCATGTCGCGCACCAGCAGGCCGACCCGGCTGATGACGAGGACCACCAGCACCACCAGGCCGACGCTGAGCACGGCGACGTCGTCGTAGTCGCCGCGGGCGGCCTCGAGCCCCATCAGCGTCGGGGGGATGAGGACGACCGCCCCGAGCAGCATCAGCCGGACCCCGGAGATGGCCTCGTGACTGTCCGGAGCGGCGGTGACCGGGCGCCGCGCGTCGGGGTGAATGGCCGCGGCGGCGAGCAGCGCGGCGCCCAGCAGCCAGCCGAGGTGCAGCGGGGCGGACAGGTCGGCCCGGTCGCCGACGGGGCGCAGCGCGTAGACGACGTCGGTGGCCAGGATCGCCGCGACCCCGAGGGCCAGCAGCGAAGGCACTGCGCGAGTCGGCCCGGGCGCGACCAGACGGGTCGCCACGGCGAGCAGCGCGACGTCGAGCACCAGGTAGGCGACCGAGGCTGCCTTGGTCGACCAGGAGCCCTCGTCGATCCCCGGCCCGACCAGGAAGACCCAGTAGCCGAGGGCCGCGGTGGTGCCGATGATGGCGGCGTCGACCAGCCCGGCCCGGTCCAGGGCCGGGTCCCCCCGCCGGCGCATGTGGTGCAGCCCGGCGACCAGGAGCGGGTACGCCGCCAGGTAGGCCACGTCCGCGGGCCCGAGCCCCTGCTGGGTCGAGGTCGTCAGAGCAACGAGGTCACCCAGCGCGAAGGCGGCCAGTCCGGCGACGAGCAGCAGCCAGGCGGTGCGTCGGGGCGGCCGGCGGACGACGACCCCGGCGGCCGCCACAGCCATCGCGGCGAGCGACACCAGGACCTCGGCAACCTGCCAGGTCCTGCTCATAGACAGAGATAACCACGCGCGGCGGTCACCGCCTAGCACCCGACGGGTGACACTGGGTCACCGTTTCTCCGACGGTCAGCGGCGCCGGGAGGCGCAGGTGATGCAGAGAGTGGCCGACGGCCGGGCCGCGAGCCGCTCCGAGGCGATGTCCTGGCCGCAGGACTCGCAGACTCCGTAGCTCCCGGTGTCGACCCGGGCGAGGGCCGTGTCCAGCGCCTCGACCTGGGTGCGGGTCTCCTCGAGGAGAGCCATCGCCTGGGCCCGCTCGAAGGCGATGGTCGCGCCCTCCGCGTCGTGCTCGTCGTCGGTGGCGCCACCCTTCGCCGACTCCACGATGGTCGCGATGTCGCGCTCCAGGGCGGCAATTCTGGCCGCGGCCGCGACCCGTTCGGCACTCAGCCGGCCGCGGGCGTCGTCGAGTCGATTTCCTGGGGTCTTGGTCTTCGTGCCTGTGGCCCGAGCGGCTGTCATGTCCCCCCAACGAGGACTGCGATGCCGATGTTCCGGCTGTCTGTGGCTGTCCCGGCTACCGGGCGAGGAAGGTCCGGACGGCGCCCCCTATTGCAGGTAGCCCTCGACCTCGCCCACCGGCCGGGCCTTGGCCTCGTCCGGGTTCTCGCCCGCGTCCCGCCGAGCGTCCCGCTGCCGCAGCAGGTCCCAGCACTGGTCCAGCGACTCCTCTACCTGCCGCAGCGCTGCCCGGTCCTCGTCATTGCCACCGGCGGCCAGTGCGGCGCGCAGCTGATGCTCCTGCTCGACGAGCTCGGTGATCTGGTGGTGGATGCCTGCGTCGGTCATGCCGCCATCCTGACGTGTTCGGGCCGCGACTGCCAGACAGCTTCCAGCATCACAGGGTTACGGTGCCGCCAGTGGGGCATCGCGCGGAACGGGCGGCGGCGAGGAGCGGGCCATGAGCGTGCGCACGTGGATCGAGCAGTGGCCGGTGTACCGGCAGGTGACCGGCGACGACCGGCTTGCCCTCGGTGCGGCCAGCCGGTCCCGCATCACGGCGCTGCAGCAACCGCGGACTGCCACCGCCGACCGGGTGGTCAAGTCGATCTGCCCGTACTGCGCGGTCGGCTGCGCGACCGACGTCTACGTCAAGGACGACAAGGTCGTGCAGATCGAGGGCGACCCGCACTCGCCGATCAGCCGCGGCCGGCTGTGTCCGAAGGGTTCGGCCACCCTCCAGCTCACGACAGGCGAACAGCGGCTGCAGCAGGTGCTCTACCGACGGCCGCACGGCACCGAGTGGGAGGAGCTCGACCTGCAGACCGCCCTCGAGATGGTCGCCGACCGGGTCGTGCAGACCCGGGCGGAGACGTTCGAGTGGGAGTCCGACGGCAAGCGGACCCGACGTACGTTGGGCATCGCCAGCCTGGGCGGCGCCGCGCTGGACAACGAGGAGAACTACCTCATCAAGAAGCTTTGGACCGCGCTGGGCATCGTCCAGGTAGAGAACCAGGCCCGGGTCTGCCATTCCTCGACCGTTGCCGGGCTGGGCACATCGTTCGGCCGCGGCGGATCGACGATGTTCATGCAGGACCTGCAGAACTCCGACTGCATCGTGATCCAGGGATCCAATTTCGCCGAGGCGCACCCCGTCGGCTTCCAGTGGGTGATGGAGGCCAAGGCCCGGGGCGCCACCGTCATCCACGTCGACCCGCGGTTTACCCGCACCAGCGCGCTGGCCGACGTGCACGTACCGATCCGGGCCGGCTCCGACATCGCCTTCCTCGGCGGCATCATCAACCACGTCCTGACCAACGAGCTGGACTTCCGCGAGTTCGTGCTCACCCACACCAACGCCTCCACCTTGTTGCGCCAGGACTTCCGCGACACCGAGGACCTGGACGGTGTCTTCTCCGGCCTGGACGAGGAGACCGGCCAGTACGACCCGACGTCATGGGGTTACGAGGGTGTCGAGGAGAAGGGTTCGGTCGGCGCGTCCTCAGCGCCGCCGGACGCGGGCAGCGACGGCGGCGGGGGCACCCAGGAGGGCAGCAGCGTCCACAGCTCGGGGCGCGGTGAGACCCACGGCTCGGGCGGTCCGTCGATCGGCGAGGGTGAGCCCCACCGGGACGAGACGCTGCAGCACCCGCGCTGCGTCTACCAGGTGGTCAAGCGCCACTACGCCCGGTACACGCCGGAGATGGTCTCCGAGACGTGCGGCATCCCACCGGAGCTGTTCGCCCAGGTCTGCGACGCGCTGGTCCGCAACAGCGGTCACGACCGGACGAGCGCGTTCGCGTACGCCGTGGGCTGGACCCAGCACACCGTCGGGGCGCAGTACATCCGCGCCTGCTGCGTCCTGCAGCTGCTGCTCGGCAATGTCGGGCGGCCCGGGGGCGGCATCCAGGCCCTGCGGGGGCATGCCAGTATCCAGGGCTCCAGCGACATCCCGACGCTCTACAACCTGCTGCCGGGCTACCTGCCGATGCCGCACGCCGAGGAGAACCTCGACCTCGACTCCTACGTCGAGAGCGAAGCGGCCGAGCGCGGCTTCTGGGGCAACATGAGGAGCTACGCGGTCAGCCTGCTCAAGGCCTACTGGGCTGACGCCGCGACCGCCGACAACGACTTCTGCTTCGACTACCTGCCGCGGCTGACCGGGAGCCACGGCACCTACGAGACGGTCAAGGAGCAGGTCGAGGGGGTGTGCAAGGGCTACTTCCTGATGGGCGAGAACCCCGCGGTGGGGTCGTCCAACGCCAAGCTGCAGCGCAAGGGCCTGGCCAACCTGGACTGGCTCGTCATCCGTGACTTCACCCTGATCGAGTCGGCCACCTGGTGGAAGGACGGCCCCGAGCTCGCCACCGGCGAGATGCGCACCGAGGAGATCGGGACCGAGGTCTTCTTCTTCCCGGCCAGCGCGGTGATCGAGAAGTCCGGCACCTTTACTAACACCAACCGGCTTCTGCAGTGGCACCACCGGGCGCAGGAGCCGGCCGGCGACTGCCGCAGCGACCTGTGGTTCATGTACCACCTCGGCCGGCTGGTGCGGGAACGGCTGGCCGGCTCGACCGACGAGCGGGACCGGCCGGTGCTCGACCTGACCTGGGACTACCCGGTCGAGGGCCCGCACGACGAACCGTCGGCCGAGGCCGTGCTGCAGGAGATCAACGGGTACGACGGGAACGGCGACCCGCTCTCGGCGTACACCCAGCTCAAGGACGACGGCTCGACCTCGTGCGGCTGCTGGATCTACTGCGGCGTGTACGCCGACGGGGTCAACCAGTCGGCCCGCCGCAAACCTGCCTCGGAGCAGGACTGGGTCGCCGCCGAGTGGGCCTGGGCCTGGCCGGCCAACCGACGCACCCTCTACAACCGCGCGTCGGCGGATGCCGAGGGCAACCCGTGGAGCGAGCGCAAGGCCTACGTGTGGTGGGACGCCGATGCCAAGACGTGGACCGGGCACGACGTTCCCGACATGCAGGCGGACAAGCCACCGTCGTACCAGCCGCCGAAGGATGCGCGCGGGCCGGACGCGCTGTCGGGCACCGACGCGTTCATCATGCAGGCCGACGGCAAGGGTTGGCTGTTCACACCCGCCGGCCTGCTGGACGGGCCGTTGCCCACCCATTACGAACCCCAGGACTCCCCGGTCCAGAACCCCCTGTACGGCCAGCAGCGCAACCCGACCCGGTCGCTGATCAAGGACCCGCAGAACATGTTGCACCCCGACCCGGGGACTCCGGGCGCCGACGTGTTCCCGTTCGTCCTCACGACCTACCGGCTGGTCGAGCACTTCACCGGCGGCGGCATGAGCCGCACCCTGCCCTACCTGTCCGAGCTGCAGCCGGAGCTGTTCGTCGAGGTCTCCCCCGAGCTGGCCGCCGAGCGTGGCCTGGAGCACCTGGGGTGGGCCACGGTGGTGACCGCCCGCAACGCAATCGAGGCCAAGGTGCTCGTGACCGAGCGGATGACGCCGTTGAAGCTCGGGGAGAGGGTGGTGCACCAGATCGGGATGCCGTGGCACTACGGACCCAACGGGCTGGCGCACGGAGACACACCGAACGAGCTGACATCCGCGTCGCTGGACCCCAACGTGCACATCCAGGAAGACAAAGCGCTCTCGGCCGACATCCAGCCAGGGCGGCGGCCCCAGGGGCGGGACCTGCCGGCGTACGTCGAGGAGTACCGGCGCCGAGCCGGCGTCACCGACGAGACCGGAAGGGCGGTGCGGTCGTGACGGCCCTCTCCGGCGACCGCCCGCTGGACCCCGCGTCGGAGGCGGGCTGGGGCGACGCCGAACGGCCGCGCAAGGGCTTCTTCACCGACACCAGCATCTGCATCGGCTGCAAGGCGTGCGAGGTGGCCTGTAAGGAGTGGAACGCCATCCCCGAGGACGGCAGCATGACGCTGACCGGGATGTCCTACGACAACACGGCTGGGCTGTCGGCCGACACCTGGCGACATGTTGCGTTCATCGAGCAGAAGAAGCCGCTCGGCCACCAGCAGCCGGGACTCGAGCGAGCGCGCGACGAGGCGAGCACGGTCGACCTCGGGATGCCGTCGCTGCCGGCGGCGTCGGCCGACGGCGAGAGCGAGTTCCGCTGGCTGATGTCGTCGGACGTCTGCAAGCACTGCACCCATGCCGCCTGCCTGGACGTGTGCCCGACCGGTGCACTCATCCGCACCGAGTTCGGCACCGTCGTGGTGCAGGACGACGTGTGCAACGGCTGCGGCTACTGCGTGCCCGCCTGCCCCTATGGCGTGATCGACAAGCGCCCGGCCGACGGCGGCATGCACAAGTGCACGCTCTGCTACGACCGCCTCGAGGTGGGCCTGACACCGGCCTGCGCGAAAGCGTGCCCAACCGAGTCGATCCAGTTCGGCGACCTCGACGAGCTGCGCGGACGGGCCGAGGGCCGGGTCGAGGCGCTGCACGCGGCCGGGATCCCGGACGCCCGGCTCTACGGACACGACCCTACCGACGGCGTCGGCGGTGACGGCGCGTTCTTCCTGCTGCTGGACGAGCCCGAGGTCTACGGCCTGCCGCCGGATCCGGTCGTCACGACGCGGGACCTGCCGCGGATGTGGCGTCATGCCGCGTTCGCCGCCGCGGGACTCGCCGCCGGTGTCGCAGCCTGTTTCGCCGGGCGCCGACCATGAGCGACGTGACGCGGCAGGGCGTGCAGGACCAGCGGCCGGGCCGGGACGCGACCGTCGGGTCCGCCGGCAGGCGCACCCCGCGACCAGGTGAGGGCGAGCGCTGGGGGGAGGGCCGCAAGCGGCGGCGTGGGCGGCGCGGCGAGGCGTTGATGGTGCCGCCCGCCGAGTTCACGTCCTACTACGGGCGCCCGGTCATCAAGAAGCCGGTGTGGCAGGAGCGCGACATCGCCGGCTACCTGTTCCTCGGTGGGTTGGCTGGGGCGTCGTCGGTCGTGGCGGCAGGCGCGCAGCTGACCGGACGGTCATCGTTGGCCCGTACGTCGAAGACGGGTGCGGCTGTCGCGATCGGCGCCTCGCTCGTGGCGCTGGTGCACGACCTCGGCCGGCCGCAGCGCTTCCTGAACATGTTGCGCGTGGTGAAGGTGACCTCGCCGATGAGCATCGGCACGTGGATCGTGTCTGCCTACGCGCCGATGGCGTGGGTGGCCGCCAGCTCGGAGCTGACCGGGCGGCTGCCGACGGTGGGCCGGCTCGCGACGGGGGCCGCGGCGATGGCCGGGCCGGCCGTGGCGTCGTACACCGCGGTGCTCGTGGCAGACACGGCCGTGCCGGCCTGGCACGAGGGCCACCGCGAGCTGCCGTTCGTCTTCGTCGGCTCGGCGACCTGCGCGGCCGCGGGTCTCGGCCTGCTGGGTGCGCCGGTGCGCGAGACGGCGCCACTGCGGCGAGCGGCCGTGCTCGGGGCAGCGGTTGAGACGGTGGCGGACGAGTTGATGAAGCGGCGGCTGGGCATCGTGCGGGAGACGTACGAGTCCGGCTCTGCCGGGCAGTTGATGAAGGCGTCCCAGGTGCTTACCGTCGGTGGCGCGGCCGTCGCCGCCCTGCTGGGCCGCCGTAGCCGGGTCGCAGCCGGTGCGGCCGGCCTGGCGCTGCTCGCGGGCTCGGCCTGCACCCGGTTCGGCATCTTCCGGGCCGGCATCGCCTCGGCCGAGGACCCGCGCTACACCGTCGAGCCGCAGCGGGCCCGGCTGGCCGCTTCGGCTACCGGACGTTGAGTGGTGCCGGCGCAGGTGCTGGGAACACGACGACCTGTCCCGTGTGCCCGGCTGCGGGGTCGCCGCCCCACTCCTGCCCGACGACGTACAGCCGTGGCTCGTCGTCGTCCCGGCTCAGCGCACACGCGAACGCGCCGCGGTCGAGCGTGACGCTGCCGAGCACCGCACCACCCTCGCGGACACGGGTGCAGGTGCCGGTCGCCACGTCGGCGTACCAGAGCGCTCCGTCGGCATCGAGGCAGATGCCGTCAGGGTGGTGGCCGGGCGTCGCGGCCCAGATCCGACGGTTGGTGAGGCCGCCGGACGGCTCGATGTCGTACGCCGTCACCTGCTCGCCGTAGGACTCGGCGACCAGCAGCGTGGTGCCGTCGTCGGTGATCGCCATCCCGTTGGGGAAGGCGAGATCGTCGGCCACCTGACGCACGGCACCGTCGGGGGCAACGAGCGCGATCAGACCGGGTGCCGGGTCCTCGGCGGGGAACTCGAAGCCGATGCTGTTGACGTAGGCGGCGCCGCGGTCGTCGACGACGATGTCGTTCCACGGCTTGTCTGCCAGCGAGGAGAGCTCGGCGTGCGTCACCAGCGATCCGTCCGGTTCGCGCCGCAGCAGCCGCCGGTGCGCCGAGTCGACCACCAGCAGCCGGCCGTCCGGCAGGAAGTCGATGCACATCGGGAAGGACGGCACCTCGCAGACGACCTCGCGGCTGCCGTCGTCGCCGAGAGCGAGGACCTGGTGGGCGCCCCAGTCCGAGACCCAGAGCCGCCCCTCGTGCCAGCGCGGCGACTCCCCGAACACGATGCCTTCGGCCAAGACCGTCATGTGCAATGAGACCTGACGCGGGCGCCAAAATCATCGCGGAGTCGGGGAGCTATTGGAGTCCGCCGCGGACCGAGGTGATCCGTTGGGTGTTGAAACCGAGCCAGTGCATCCGGCCGACGTAGCGAGCGTGCTCGACCTTGAGGCACCGGTCCATGATCACCTCAATGCCGCCGTCGGCCGCGATCTGCGCGCCATCGGCGTTGATCACGCCGAACTGGCACCAGAGGACATCGGCACCGATCGCCACGGCTTCCCGCGCGATCCCCGGAAGGGCATCCGGTGCGCGGAAGACGTTCACGATGTCGACGTGCTCGGGGACGTCGCCCAGGCTCGGGTAGCAGGTCTCGCCGAGGATCTCCGTCTCGCGCGGATTCACGGGGACCACGCGATAACCGTGCCGCTTGAGGTAGTAGCCGACGAAGTAGCTGGCCCGCATCGGGTTGTTCGACAGCCCGACGACGGCGATCGTCTTCGCGGTGTGGATCGTGCTCTGGATCGTCGATGGGTTCTGGTACTGCCGGAGGTCCGTCATGCCGTCGCCCCCTGCTTGCCCACAGCGGCGGCGACGCGGTCGAAGCCTTGCTCCAGGTCCCACACCAGGTCCGCCACGGACTCGGTGCCGACCGACAGCCGGATCGTTCCCGGCCCGACGCCGGCAGCCTGGAGCTCGTCGTCGCTCAGCTGGCGGTGCGTCGTGCTGGCCGGGTGGATGATGAGGCTCTTCGCGTCGCCGACGTTGGCCAGGTGGGACCAGAGCGTGACGCCGCCGATGAGGCCCAGCCCACCAGCCCGCCCGCCGGCGCAGTCGAAGGAGAACACTGCTCCGGCGCCGTCGGGCAGGTACTTCTCGACCAGGGACCGGTACCTGCTGCCGGGGAGGTCGGGATAGGTCACGTTCGAGGCGAGCTCGTGCGACTCGAGGAACGCGGCGATCACCCGCGCGTTCTCGACGTGCCGGTCCATCCGCAGTGACAGTGTCTCGAGCCCCTGGAGGAGAAGGAAGGCATTGAACGGCGAGAGCGCCGCGCCGAGGTCGCGCAAGGTCTCGGCCCGCAGCTTCATCAGGTAGCCGTAGGTCCCGAACGTCTCGTGGAACTGCAGCCCGTGGTACGCCGGTGACGGGTCGGCAACCACGGGGTACCGGCCGTTCGACCAGTTGAACGTGCCCGCCTCGACGACCACGCCGCCGATCGTCGTGCCGTGGCCGCCGAGGAACTTGGTCGCCGAGTGGATCACAATGTCGGCGCCCCACTCGATCGGACGGCACAGGTACGGCGTCGCGAAGGTGTTGTCCACGACCAGGGGAAGCTCGTGCTCATGCGCGATCGACGCCAGGACTTCGAGGTCCAGCACGTTGCCGCCCGGGTTGCCGATCGTCTCTCCGAAGAACGCCTTCGTGCTCGGCTGGATGGCCCGGCGCCACGCGTCCAGGTCGTCCGGGTCGACCCACGTGACCGTGATGCCCAGCTTGCGCAGCAGATGCTTGAACTGGTTCACCGTCCCGCCGTACAGCGCGGAGGACGAGACGACGTGGTCACCGGGCTCCAGCAGCGTGAAGAGCGCTGCGGCCTGCGCCGCGAGCCCACTCGCGAACGCCACCGCACCGGCACCGCCCTCGAGGTTCGCCACCCGCTCCTCGAACACCGCAACGGTGGGGTTCATGATGCGCGAGTACGTGTTGCCGTACTCCTGCAGGTTGAAGTACGCCGCCGCTGACTCGGGGTCCTCGAACACGTAGCTGGTGGTCTGGAAGATCGGCACTGCGCGGGCACCGGTGTTCGGGTCCGGTCGTTGCCCGGCGTGCAGCTGGCGGGTCTCGAACCCGAACGTGTGGTCGTCCTCGGCGCGCGCGGGCGTCTCGGTCACAAGAGCTCTTCCTGTGGTGTCATCCGGCGGCCGTGCCTGCGGCCAGGAACTGGCGGATCAACGGTGTCTGTCGGGCTTCCTCGAGCAGGAAGCAGTCGTGACCGTAGGGGGCGTCGATCACGTGCAGCTCGACCTGCTTGCCGACGGCACGTAGCGCGTGGTCGAGCTCTGTCGAAGCGGCCGGCGGGTAGAGCCAGTCGGAGCTGAACGCGATGAGCAGCGTACGCGCCGAGATGCCCTCGACTGCCCTCGCCAGGGAACCACCTCCGTGCTGCCGAGCCAGGTCGAAGTAGGTCA
>JAVEDA010000167.1 GCA_030841195.1 Actinomycetota bacterium
GCCGTCGCGAGCTGCACGAACCGCGGCGGCCGGCCGGCGATCAGCCGGCGCTCGACGTCCTCCATCACCGGCAGGTACTCGCCGCTGCCGACGAGCGCGACCGGTCCCGGGCGGGTGTCCATGGCGCCCATCGTCTACGACGACAGCGTCAGGCGGACGATCCGGTCGTCACCCGGTCGCGGCGAGCCGCGGCCGTCGGTGTTGTTGGTCAGGACCCACAGCGACCCGTCCGGCGCCACCGCGACGGCACGCAGCCGGCCGTAGCGGCCGGTCAGCAGCGCCCGCGGCTTTCCCGTCCCGTGCTGGAGCAGCGGGACCTGCCACAGCCGCTCGCCCCGCAGGCTGGCCATGAACACCGACCCGTCGGCGATCGCGATGCCGCTCGGCGAGGCCACGTCGGTGTGCCACTGCCGCACCGGGTTGCGGAACTTGTCGTCCCCCGAGCGTCCCTCGACGACCGGCCAGCCGTAGTTTCCCCCGGGCACGATCCGGTTCAGCTCGTCCCAGGTGTTCTGGCCGAACTCGCTCGCCCACATCCGGCCGCGGGCGTCCCACGCAAGCCCCTGCACGTTGCGGTGGCCGAGGGTCCACACCGGCGACCCGGGCGTCGGGTTCTCCGGCGCCGGGGCGCCCTCCGGCGTGATCCGCAGGATCTTGCCGCCGAGGTCGTTCGGGTCCTGCGCCGGCGCGCCCCGGCCCGCCTCGCCGGTGCCGGCATAGAGGAATCCGTCCGGCCCGAACGCGATCCGGCCGCCGTTGTGGATCGGCCCGGACGGGATGCCGCCGAAGATCCGGCGCTGGTCGGCCAGCCCGCTGCCGTCGTACGTCATCCGCGCGATCACGTTCACCGGCCCGGCGGTGAAGTAGGCAAACAAGGTCCGGTCGGTCGCGTACGCCGGGGAGAGGGCAATGCCCAGCAGCCCGCCCTCGCCACTGCCGTCGACCCCCTGGACGGTGCCGACCGTCGACACGTCGCCCTGCCGGGTGACGTGCACGATCCGCGCGCTGTCCCGCTCGCTGACCAGGGCCGAGCCGTCCGGCAGGAACGCGATGCCCCACGGGACGTCCAGCCCGGTGGCCACGACGCCGGCCACCCGGGCCCGGGCGACCGGAGGCGCAGTCGACGGCGCCGGGCTGCTCGACCCGCTCGGCGCGGCCGCCTGCGTCGGGGTCCGGTCGCTGCCCGAGCCGTCGCCGGAGCCGGAGCCCCCGCTGCAGCCGGCCAGCAGCACGGCGGCCAGGACGAGCGGTGCGGCGGTCGACGTCGGCAGTCGCATCCCCTGAGCCTAGGGTCGGGGGCATGACCGACGCCGCGCCACTGCGCGCCGACCTCGTGCTCGAGGGCGGCGGCGTGAAGGGCATCGGGCTGTCCGGCACGGTGGCGACGCTGGCCCGGGCCGGCTACTCGTTCCCGCGGGTCGCCGGGACCTCGGCGGGCGCCGTGGTCGGGGCGTTCCTGGTGGCGCTGCAGCGCGCCGGCGAGCCGCTCGAGCGGCTCGAGGACGTCGCCCCAACCCTCGACTACCGGCGGCTGCGCGACCGCGGTGTGGTGGGCCGGGCCGCCGGGCCGCTCGCGCGGATCGTCGACGGGTTCTCACTGGCCTTCGACGGCGGCGTGTTCGAGGGCGACTACCTGCGGTCCTGGGTGAAGGGGGCGCTGGGCGACCTCGGCGTCCACACCTTCGGCGACCTGCGGGTCGACGACCCGGGCAGCAGCCTGCCCGAGGGCCAGCGCTACGCCCTGCTCGTGACCGCCAGCGACGTCTCGCGCAAGCGGTTCGTCCGGCTGCCCTGGGACTACCCCCTCTACGGGCTCGACCCGGACGAGCAGGAGGTGGCCGACGCGGTGCGCGCCTCGGCATCCATCCCGTTCTTCTTCGAGCCGGTCACGCTGCGCTCGAAGCCCACCGAGGAGGGCGACCCGGACGTCTCGACGCTGGTCGACGGCGGGGTGCTCTCCAACTTCCCCATCGCGGTCTTCGACCGGACGGACGGCTCGCCGCCGCGCTGGCCGACCTTCGGGGTGCGGCTGTCGATGCGCAGCGACGGACGGGTCCAGACCACCGAGGTCCGCGGCACGGTCTCGCTCGCGCTGTCCCTCGTCGAGACCATGCTCGAGGCCTGCGACGCCCAGCACATCGACGACCCGTGCGTGCTGCGGCGCAGCATCTTCGTCAACGCCTCCGGAGTGTCCCCGGTCGACTTCGGCATCACCGACCAGCAGCAGGAGCAGCTGCTGCTCGCCGGGCACCAGGCGGCCGGGCAGTTCCTCGCGGGGTGGGACTGGCAGCGCTACCTGACCGACTGCCGGAGCGCCGGGGCCGTGCTGCCGTGACGGTCTGGCTGCCCTACCCCGACTGGCCGGACCTGATCGACCTCCCGCCGGGGCTGTCCGCCGCGGTGTTCGACGGCATCGGGGACCCGCCGCCCGGCCTGGACGAGGTCGACTTCTTCGTGCTGCCCTACCTGGCCGGCCCCGGCCCGGCCCGGCTGATGGCGCAGATGCCGGCCCTGCGGGTCGCCCAGACCCTGACCGCAGGGGTCGACGACGTGCGGCCGCTGGTGCCTGCTGGCGTCACCCTGTGCAACGCCCGCGGCGTGCACGACGCGTCCACCGCCGAGCTCGCGGTGGCGCTCGTCCTCGCCTCGCTGCGGGGTCTCCCGGACCACGTGCGGGCGGGGGAGCGCGGCGAGTGGGCGCACGACACCCGGCCGTCGCTGGCGGACCGCCGGGTGCTCATCGTGGGGTACGGCGCCGTCGGTGCAGCGGTCGAGGCCCGGCTGGCCGGCTTCGAGTGCGAGGTACGCCGGGTGGCCCGCCACGCGCGGTCGGAGCCGGTCGCGGTGGAGCCGTTCGCGTCGCTGCCCGCGTTGCTGCCCTGGGCGGAGGTCGTGGTCCTCACCGTCCCGATGACCGACGAGACCCGCGGCCTGGTCGACGCCGGCTTCCTGGCGGCACTGCCGGACGGCGCGCTGGTGGTGAACGTGGCGCGCGGGCCGGTCGTGGTCACCGACGACCTGGTGGCCGAGGTGCGCACCGGCCGGCTGCTGGCCGCGCTGGACGTCACCGACCCCGAGCCGCTGCCACCCGGGCACCCGCTGTGGTCCTGCCCGGGCGTCCTGGTCAGCCCGCACGTCGGCGGCGACACCACCGCGTTCCTGCCGCGGGCCCGGCGGCTGGTCGAGGCCCAGCTGCGTCGGTACGTCGCGGGCGAGCCGCTCGCGAACGTCATCACCGACGCGTACTGACCTCGCCTTTGCCTGACACCGGCGTCGCCGGACCGACGTACGCTCCGGGGTGTGGAGCCACGGCCCAGGTCGGACG
>JAVEDA010000175.1 GCA_030841195.1 Actinomycetota bacterium
CTCTCGCCCTTGGACACGCTGGAGCCCTTGGCCGAGAAGTTGATGACGTCGGCCGACAGCCGCTTGGCGGCGGCCTCGAACGAGATCCGGGTCCGGGTCGAGTCCTCGAAGAACAGGTTGACCACGGTCCGGCCGCGCAGGGTGGGGAGCTTCTTGATCGGCCGGTCGGCCAGCCGGGCCAACTCCTCGGCGGTGTCCAGGACGAGCAGCGCGTCGGTGTGGGTCAGGTCGGCGGCGCTGAGCAGGTGAGCCTTCACCGGGACACCTCCGTCGTGGTCTCGATGGTCACGCTGTCCTCGCCGTCGGTCTCCTCGAGCAGGACGTGCACCCGCTCGGTGAGCGAGGTGGGCAGGTTCTTGCCGACGTAGTCGGCCCGGATCGGCAGCTCGCGGTGGCCGCGGTCGACCAGCACCGCGAGCTGGACCCGGGCCGGCCGGCCGAGGTCGCCGAGCGCATCCAGGGCGGCCCGGACGGTCCGGCCGGAGTACAGGACGTCGTCGACCAGGACGACGGTGCGCCCCTCGACGCCCTCGGGCGGCAGGTCGGTCCGCTCCAGCGCCCGGGCCGGGTGCAGCCGGAGGTCGTCGCGGTACATGGTCACGTCCAGCGAGCCCACCGGGACGTCGGTGCCCTCGACCGCGGCGATCCGGGCCGCCAGCCGGTGGGCCAGCGGGACACCGCGGGAGGGGATGCCCAGCAGGACCAGGTCGTCGGCGCCCTTGGCGCGTTCGAGCACC
Source organism: Actinomycetota bacterium (assembly GCA_030841195.1). GTDB lineage: Bacteria > Actinomycetota > Actinomycetes > JACCUZ01 > JACCUZ01 > JAVEDA01. Next base: position 738 of record JAVEDA010000175.1, read on the forward strand.
TCGTGGGCGATCCGGGTGAGCGCCCGGCCGATGTCGGGGGCCTCGAGCACCCGGCGTACGACACCGGTGCGCAGGGTGTCCGCTGGGACGGGTGAGACTGATGGAGCAGGCGTGCCGTGGGTAGGCGTCATCCGTCGCCGACCTCCTTCCCCGCCTCACTGGACGGGTCGTTAAAGGATGTCTGTGCTTGACCCGGCCACCGTAGCAGCGCCGCCGCCGTCACCCGGTGCGGACACCCGTCCGTGTCACTCCGCGCGGAAGTTTTTCGTCACAGCGCGTAACGTCACCCAGAGTCACCGCGATACACGGTCAGTCCGGCGCGCGGCGCCTGACGGGCGGCAGGCACCACACCACCGGTCACCACCGGTGACCAACGGGAAGGGCGGACCAAGGATGGCGACCGAGTACGCGCGGGCGCTGGGGGGACGGCTCCGAGCCATCCGCACCCAGCAGGGGCTGTCCCTGCACGGGGTGGAGGAGAAGTCCGAGGGCCGCTGGAAGGCGGTCGTGGTCGGGTCCTACGAGCGCGGCGACCGGGCGGTGACCGTGCAGCGGTTGGCCGAGCTGGCCGACTTCTACGCGGTGCCGGTGTCCGAGCTGCTGCCCGACAGCGCGCCGATGGGCGCCGCCGAGCCGCCGCCGAGGCTGATCATCGACCTGGAGAAGCTGCAGGTGGTGCCGGCCGAGCGGGCCGGACCGCTGGCCCGGTACGCGGCGACCATCCAGGCCCAGCGCGGCGACTACAACGGCCGGGTCCTGTCCATCCGGCAGGACGACCTGCGCACCCTGGCGGTCATCTACGACGAGACCCCGAGCCAGCTGACCGAGCAGCTCATCACCTGGGGCGTGCTCAACCCGGAGGCTCGGCGAGCGCTGGACTAATCAGGTGACTCGGAGGGCGCGGGGGCCAGCATCGGCTTGAGGTCCAGCAGCCGCCCGAGGACGCCGTTCACGAACCCCGGCGAGTCGTCGGTGGACAGGCTGCGGGCCAGCTCCACGGCCTGGTCCACGACCACGGCGTCCGGGACGTCGTCCAGCCAGAGCAGCTCGAAGGTCCCCAGCCGGAGCACCGCACGGTCGACGGCCGGCATCCGGTCCAGCGACCAGCCCTGGGAGTAGGTCGTGAGGAGCTCGTCGATCCGGTCCCGGTGCGCCACCACGCCCTCGACCAGCTCCACCGTGAACTCCGACACCGGCGGGTCGGCCGCCGCGATCCGGCCGGCCAGCGTGTCGAGCACGTCGACACCGCGCTGCTCGGACTCGAACAGCACGTCCAGGGCACGCTTGCGGGCCTTGCTGCGGGCGGACATCAGCGGGCCGGGCTCATGACCCGGTGACCCGACCGAGGTAGCTGCCGTCGCGGGTGTCGACCTTCACCCGCTCCCCGGTGGTGATGAACAGCGGGACCGCGATCTCGGCGCCGGTCTCCAGCGTGGCGGGCTTGGTGCCACCGGTCGACCGGTCGCCCTGCATGCCGGGCTCGGTGTAGGAGATCGTCAGCTCGACCGCCGCGGGCAGCTCGACGTAGAGCGGCGTGCCCTCGTGCACGGCCACCACGGCGTCCTGGTTCTCCAGCATGTACTTGGCCATCTCGCCGACCGTCTCGACCGGCACGTGGATCTGCTCGTAGGACTGCGAGTCCATGAAGACGAAGTCCGAGCCCTCCTTGTAGAGGTACTGGAAGTCGCGCTTGTCCACGGTGGCCGTCTCGACCTTGGTGCCGGCGTTGAACGTCTTGTCGACGACCTTGCCGCTGAGCACGTTCTTGAGCTTGGTGCGGACGAAGGCACCACCCTTGCCGGGCTTCACGTGCTGGAACTCCACGACGGACCAGAGCTGGCCGTCCAGGTTGAGCACCAGACCGTTCTTCAGGTCGTTAGTCGTAGCCACGCGCAGTTCCTTCGGTACGGGGTCAGAGGACCAGGAAGTCCTTCGAGGTCGTCGTCAGCAGCTCCGGCT
>JAVEDA010000202.1 GCA_030841195.1 Actinomycetota bacterium
GCCGAGTCGCCGACGTCGTACGTCTGCGGACCGACCGGCTTCGTCGAGACGGTGGCCGACCTGCTTGTCGCCGCCGGGCACGACCCGCGCCGCGTACGCACCGAACGCTTCGGACCCAGTGGAGGCAACTCATGACCGAGCCGACATTTCTCGATGGCAACGCGATGGCCGGCGCGCTGGGGGAGGTGTTCGCGGTCGACGTCACCGCTGCGGTGGCCCGGTGCGACGGGTGCGGCGCGGTGGGGGTGCTCGCCGAGGCGCACGTCTTCATGGACGCCCCCGGCGCCGTGGTCCGCTGCACCAGCTGCGACTCGGTGCTGTTGCGGGTGGTCAGCGCGCCGGGCCGGACCTGGCTGGACCTGCGCGGCCTCTCCTACCTCCAGCTCGCCACCCCGTCCGCCCCCTGAACCGCCCAAACACCCTTCCCCGTTGATCATGCAACTTTGGGGATCTTGGCGCCTCAGCGGCCGCGCGGTGCGGTGCTGGTCGGCTCGCGCCGACTGGTGGGGTCGTCGACGCCCGGGGCCGCGGTGATGCCGACATCGGTGAGGGCCTGCTGATAGGCCAGGGCGGCCTCCTCGACCATGCCGAGGCGGACATACGCGTCGGCGAGCTCCCGCCAGGCGGCAGCCGCGGTGCGCCCGGAGGTGGTCTGCGCGAGAGTCTCGGCAGCGGCTCGGTACTCCTTGGTGGCCTGGGCTCTACGCCGCATCGACATGAGCACTCGGCCGCGGATGAGGCGGGCGCTGGCCTGTTCGATGGGGCTGTCGTCGGTGAGCCGGTTGCTGGCATCGTCGACCAGGCTCAGCGCCCGTTCGGGTTCGCCGAGCATGAGGGCGGCGACTGCGAGCTCGGTCTCGACGGAGGCCAGGTCGGCGGCGGCGCCGACGTCCTTGAGCGTCTTGTGGGCCCTCGTCAGCAGTTTGCGGGCCTCTTGCGGCTGCGGCGGTGTCGTGCGGAGGAGAAGCCAGGCGTAGGCGACCTGGAGTCTGGCGAGTGCGCGCTCGTCGTCGCCGTCGGCGAACAACGCGAGGGCCCGCTCGGCGAGGGCCAGCGCCTCGTCGATGTTTCCGCCGGCCTCGGCGACGAGTGAGGCGTTCCAGAGGACTGACCCCCTGGCGGTCGCTGAACCCCGGCTCTCGACAGCCTCCAAGGCATGCTGGGCCTCGATGGCCGCCTTGGTCAGGTCGCCGCGCACGTAGTAGCAGCCGACGAGGGTCGCTGCCAGTCGGGCATGCTCGTCCGATCCGGCCAGTCCCAGGCCGCTGACGTCACTCAGAGCCGACCGCGCCAGGTCGATCGAGTGGTCGGTGTCGCCGGCCTGCTGATAGCAGCGGACCAGGTCGACGGTGATGGCGAGGTAGTCGTTCCAACGATGCCCGTGCTGGGCGGCGGCGGCGAGCTCCTCGAGTTCGGTTGCAGCGTCCCGGAGGCGGCCGACGGCTTCGAGCGCCTGCGCCCGGACTCGATGCGCCTGCGCGTGCAGCCGCGGTGACAACTGTCCACCGCGGGCGATGAGAGCGTCGATCTGGGCGAGTGCATCTGCCGCCTCGCCGTTGCGGACGGCGATCTCGGCGTAGGTGACGGCCAGGGCGACCTGGTTGGCCAGCGCCGGGTCGTCGCCGTGCAGCAGGTAGTCCTCGCTCACGCCGAGGCGGAGGGCGACGGCCGCGACGATGTCATGGGTCGGGGTCCGCTTGTCCGACTCGAGCAGCGACACGTAGCTGGAGTGGAAGTCGCCGCCAGCGAGCTCTGCCTGGGACAGGCCGGCCTGGAGTCGGGCCGCGTGTAGCCGGCTGCCGAAGGTTCCGAGGTCCGACGCCGAGTGCATGAAGGCAGCCTCCAGGGTTGGTCGGCGGGGAAGGGTCAGGACACTCCGTGCGGACGTGACCACGCATTGCAGTCATTCTGACAGGCCCATTGACTCCCGTCGACAACAAGCCTTGACTCTGAGGTGTCAGATTTTCTGACAAAGGGAGTCAAGATGATCAAGAGGATTGCCATTGCCGTCGCCGCGGCGCTCGCCCTGGTGCTGTCCGGTGGCGTGTCGTCGCCGGCAGTTGCGGATGGTGGCGGCAGCCAGTCCCTGCCGCCGCGCTGCTGCTGACCAAGCTCGTCGGCTGCGGTTCCGCGCACCCGTCCGGCACGACTCGGATGGTGACAAGTTGTCATCCGGGTCTTGACATGGCGCCCTGGTAAGCGCCGAGGATGGTGCCGGGTAGGGGCCGAACAGGGGCGGTCCCCTGCCTGCACCGCCGGCGAACCTGCCGAGTGCTTACCCGGTGCCCCCGGGTGACTGGGTGGGGTCGCGCGTGGCCGGCGGGGATGCGGCGGCGCGCGACCCTGTCCCGGTCCGTCGTGGTGCAGGCAGCCCGACGAGCGGCATGATGCATCGGTGACCGCTCACCCGCTGTTCGACATCACGGGGCGGGTGGCACTGGTGACCGGGTCGAGCCGCGGCATCGGGCTCGGCCTCGCGGCCGGTCTGCTGCACGCCGGCTGCACCGTGGTCATCAACGGTCGCGACGGCGTCGCCCTCGAGGCAGCCCGGACGTCGCTGGAGTCAGCGGCCGACGCCGGTGGCGGTGCGGTGCACGCCGTGGCCTTCGACAACGCCGACCCGGCCGCAGTGGTGGCCGGCGTCGCGCAGGTGGAGGACGTGGCCGGACCGCTGGACATCCTCGTGTGCAACACAGGCGCCCAGCACCGGCGTACGTTCCTGGACTTCGCCGACGACGACTGGTTCCGGCTGCTGGACACCAACCTGACCAGCACCTTCCTGGTCGCGCGCGAGGTCGGCCGGCGGATGGTGCCGCGGCGCCACGGCAAGATCGTCACGGTCTGCTCCCTGCAGAGCGAGGTCGCGCGGCCGGGCATTGCGCCCTACGCCGCCACCAAGGGCGCGCTGAAGATGCTGACCAAGGG
>JAVEDA010000269.1 GCA_030841195.1 Actinomycetota bacterium
CCCGACGCGACCGTCCGGCCGGCTCGTCCGCCGTGCGGTCAGCCTACCGGTCCTCAGGCCAGCGCGAACCGGACCGAGCGACGGGCGAGGTCGGCCTCGACCAGGCGGACCCGCACGGCCTCCCCGAGCGGCAGCCGTCCCTCGCAGGACGCGCGGACCGCGGGGTCGACGAGCTGCACGGTGCCGCCGCCGCGCTTCTCGTCCAGCTCGACCGCCACGGCGTCGAACTCCTGCCCCTCGCGGCCGTGCAGCACCGCGGCCTCCATCAGCGCGACGCTCTCACGCTCCAGCTCGTGCGCCCGACGGTCGCCGGCGGCCATCTCGGCCGGCAGCTGCGGCAGGGCCGACCGGGCCCAGCCGGGGACTTCGGTGCCGGCGCACAGAGCCAGGCACACCTCGCTGACGTATCGGTCCACCAGCCGGCGCAACGGGGCGGTCGCGTGCGCGTACTCCGCGGCCACCGCGGCATGGGTCACGTGCGCCGGCACACCGCCGTCGAACGCGGTGTAGCCGGCCCCGCGCAGCAGCGAGGTGGCCTCTTCCAGCAGCGCCGCGTGCCGAGGGTTCGCTGCGTCCAGGCCGTGCACCACCTCGGCGTACGACGTGTCGGCAGGCCAGTCGACACCCAGCGCCCGAGCCGCCCGGCGCAGCCGCTCCAGGGCACCGTTCGGTGCCTGCGGCAGGGTCCGCAGCACGCCCACCTCGCCGCGCAGCATCAGGCCGGCGGCCGCCATGCCGGTCATCAGCGAGATCTGCTCGTTCCACGACTCCACCGGGCGGGTCACCCGGTACTCCAGCGCGAAGGTCTCGCCGTCCTCGACGACCTCCTGCTCCGGGATCGGCAGGCTGACGCCACCGCGCTCGACCTCGAGGGCCATCCGCAGCTTGCCTACCTCGGCCAGCAGCTGGAGCCGCTCGTCGGCCTTGCCGGCGTCCATCAGGTCCTGCACGCCGGCGTAGTCGAGCCGGTCCCGCGACCGCACCAGGGCCCGCCGTACGTCGACAGCCGTCTGCTCGCCGTCGGCGTCCAGGTCCAGCGTCCACAGCACCGCCGGCCGGACCTGGTCGGGCAGCAGCGACGCAGCCTCCTCGCACAGGACCGGCGGGTGCAGCGGGGTCCGCGTGTCCGGGCTGTAGAGCGTCTCCACCCGCCGGTGCGCCTCGGCGTCGATCGAGCCGCCGGGTCGCACGAAGGCGGCCACGTCGGCGATCGCGTAGCGCACCCGGAAGCCGGCGCCGCGTCGCTCGAGGTGCATGGCCTGGTCCAGGTCCATCGAGCCGGGCGGGTCGATGGTGAGGAACGGCAGGTCCGTCACGTCGTACGCCGGGAGAGTGGGCGCCGCCGCGGCCGCCTCTGCCTCGGCCAGCACGTCGACCGGGAACTCCCCCGGCAGGTCGAGCTCGTCGCGGATCCGGGCGAACCCGGCGCGCAGCGCCCGACCGGCAGGTACGTCCTGGACCCGCAGCGAGAGATGACGACGCGGCATGCCGGGCAGACTACGCAACCATGTGGCAGGCAGGCTCGGTGGCGGCGCTGGTGTGCCTCGTCACCGGACTGCTGCCGCTGGACGCCGCCGGTGACGTGACCCGGCGGATGGCGCCCATCCTGCTGTTCCTCGTCGCCATCACGGTGCTGGCCGAGCTGGCCGAGGTCGCGAAGGTGTTCGACGTCGCCGCGCTGCACTCGTCCCGGCTGGCCCGCGGCCGGACCGGCCTGCTGTTCCTGCTGGTGGCGCTGCTCGCGACGGTGACCACGGTGCTGCTCGGCTTGGACACCACCGCCGTGCTGCTGACACCGGTGGTGCTGTCGATGTCGGTGCAGCTGGACCTGCCGGCCATGCCGTTCGCGCTGATGACCGTCTGGCTGGCGAACACCGCGAGCCTGCTGCTGCCGGTCTCGAACCTCACCAACCTGCTCGCGCTGGACCGCCTGGGGCTGCGGCCGCACGAGTTCGCGGCCCGGATGTGGCTGCCGGCCGTCGTGGCCGTGGTGCTGACGGTCGGGCTGCTCGGGCTGCGGCACCACCGGCTGCTGCGGGTGCGCTACACGGTGCCCGCGCGACCGCGGGTCGAGGACCCCGTGCTGCTCGCTTCGTCGGCGCTGGCCTGCCTCGGGCTGGTGCCGGCGCTGCTGCTCGGCGGCGACCCGCCGGTGGTGGTGACGGTCGCGGCGGCCGCGCTGGTCGCGGTCTTCGCCGTACGCCGGCCGCGGGTGCTCCGGTTCGGCCTGGTGCCGTGGCGGCTCGCGGTCTTCGTGCTCGGGCTGGCACTCGCGGTCGAGACCGTGCTGCGGCACGGCGGCAGCCAGGTCGTCGCGAGCGTCACCGGCGAGGGCACCGGCGCGGCCGACCTCCTGCAAGTGGCCGGCGTCGGGGCCGCCGCGAGCAACCTGGTCAACAACCTGCCGGCGTACCTCGTGATCGAGCCGCAGGCGGCCGACGGTGGGGACATCCGGCTGCTCGCGCTGCTGGTCGGCACCAACGTCGGGCCGATGGTGCTGCTGTGGGGATCGCTGGCCACCCTGCTCTGGCGGGAGCGCTGCCGAGCCCGAGGCGTCGAGGTGTCGGCCCGGCAGTTCGCCACCCTCGGGCTGGTCGGCGTCCCGATCGTGCTGGTCGCCACGACGCTGGCCCTGACCGTGACAGGCGGCGCCTGACCCGCCGTACAAGATCGTTCGCGACCTTTGTGCGCAACACGCG
>JAVEDA010000286.1 GCA_030841195.1 Actinomycetota bacterium
CCACGCCTGCGAGTGGACAGCCCCCATGAAGGCGTAGCCGACCATGCCGACACCGAGGACCGGCGGTCCACTGTCAGTCATCGGTACTCACTCCTGCCGTTGGATCTCGCTGTGACTGGGGTCAGGACTCGAACGCGGTCGGCAGGTAGGCGTCCACGTTCTCCTTGGTGACGGTGGCACTGGACAGGGTGATCGAGTTGGGGACGTCCACCTCGACCAGGTCGCTCATGCCCTTGCCCTGCGCGATCAGCCGGGCCAGCTTGATGGCCGAGGACGCCATGCTCGGCGGGTAAGTCACCGTGGCCTTGATCACGGTGTTGTCCGCCTTGATCATGTCCATCACGTTCTTGGAGCCGGCACCGCCGACCATGATGAACTCGTCCCGGCCCGCCTCGTCGATCGCGGCCATCACGCCGACACCCTGGTCGTCGTCGTGGTTCCAGAGCGCGTCGATGTGCTTTGCGGCCTGCAGCAGGTTCGCGGTCACCGCCTGCCCGGACTCGACGGTGAACTCGGCCGAGACCTGGTTGCTCACCTTGTACCCGGCTGCCTTCAGCGAGTCCGCGAAACCTTGGCTGCGGTCCTGGGTCAGCGGCAGCGACGCGATGCCCTGGACCTCGGCGATGATCGGGTTGCTGATGTTCTTGGCCTTCATCTGCTCGGCCACGTAGCGGCCGGCAGCAGCGCCCATGCCGTAGTTGTCGCCACCGATCCAGCTACGCGCTGCCTGCGGGCTGTCGAACACCCGGTCCAGGTTCACGACGGGGATGCCGGCCTCCATCGCCTTGATGCCGGTCTCGGTCAGCGCCTTGCCGTCGAAGGGAAGCATGACGATGATGTCGACACCCTTGCTGATCAGGGTCTCGACCTGGCTGATCTGCTGGTTGACGTCGTTGGTGCCCTCCACGGCGTCCAGCGTGACGTCCTCGTACTGCCCGGCCTGGTTCTTGGCGTTGCTCGTGATCGCGCCGATCCAGCCGTGGTCGGCCTGGGGTGCGGAGAACCCGATCGTGATCGCCTTCCCCTTGGCGTCGTTGTCCGTGCCGCCGGCCTTCACGTTGCCCGAGCTCGCGGCCGGCGTGGTGTCGTCACTGCTGTTGCTGGTGCAGGCGGTGAGGACCGCGCCCGCGCCGAGCGCGCCGGCGCCGACCAGGAAGCCGCGGCGGCCGAGGGCGGTGGGTGTCTGTGCCATGTCGAGATTCCTCCGGTAGTGGGTGGCGCCGAGCGCCGTGAGGCAAGGCGGGTCCCGACCGGGAACCGCGTGGGGTGTCGGTGCTGCGCGGCGTCGCTGTCTCGGTCGCCGGAGCCGCGCGGGGCCGTCGACCGCCGTTGGGCTAGGTCTTGGCCTCCCGGGTGGTCCGGCTCTGCAGCAGCACGGCCGCGACGATGATGAGGCCCTTGGCGATCATCTGGACCTCGGTCGCGAGGTTGTTGAGGATGAAGATGTTCGTGATCGTCTGGAAGACCAGGACCCCGAGGATCGAGCCGATCAACGTGCCCTTGCCGCCACTGAGCAGGGTGCCGCCGATGATGACCGAGGCGATGGCGTCCAGCTCGTAGAGGTTGCCGTGCGTGCTCGAGCCGGTGGTCGTGCGCGCCATCAGCATCACCGCGGCGATCCCGCAGCACAGGCCGGACAGCATGTAGAGGGAGGCCGTGTGACGACGTACGTCGATGCCGGCCAGCCTCGCTGCTTCGGGATTCCCGCCGATCGCGAACGTCCGTCGGCCGAACGTGGTGCGGTTGAGGACGACCCAGCCGGCTGCCACCACCACGGCGAGGATGACCACCAGCATCGGCACGCCGATCACGTCCTTGCGGGCGATGTCGATGACGGTCTGAACCCTCACGATCTGGGTCCGGTTGTCGGCCATCTTGGCCGCCAGGCCTCGGGCACTCACCAGCATCGCCAGCGTCACGATGAACGGCACCAGTCGGCCGTAGGCGATCAGCACACCGTTGACGAGACCCGCACCCACGCCCACCAGCAGCGCGCAGGCGACCATCGCGGCGGCCCCGTAGTCCTGCGTGGCGACGGTGGTCGCCCAGACGGAGGCGAGGGCCACCAGGGCACCGACAGAGAGGTCGATGCCACCGCCGATGATCACGAACGTCATGCCGACCACCACGACGCCGATCACCGACGAGCTCACCAGGATGTTGCGCAGGTTGTCGCTGGTCAGGAAGTTGTCACTGGTCAGGGTGCCGATGATGGCCAGCAGGATCAGCACGACGACCAGGCCGACGTTGCGCAGCATCGCCGACAGCACCTCGTTGCGACGCACGGACTGCAGTGGCCCGCTCTCGCCCGCGACCTCGGCGGCGCGCTCGACCCGGGCCTGCTCGTCGGTGGTGACCTCGGCCGCCAGCTCCTGCGAGGACGCCACCGGCTCGCTCATCTGGTCGCTCACGCCGCACTTCCTTCCATGATCATGTCAAGGACGCGGTGCTCATCGAGGTCGTCGGCCGGGGCTTCGTGGATGACCGCCCCCTCGCGCATCACGAGGACCCGGTCGGCCAGCCCGAGCACCTCGGGCACCTCGCTGGAGACGAGCAGCACGCCCACCCCCGAGTCGGCCAGCCGGCGGATCAGGCCGTAGATCTCCGACCTGGCCCCGACGTCGACGCCCCGGGTGGGCTCGTCCAGCAGGAGGAGACGGCAGCCGCCGAGCAGCCACCGGCCGAGGACGACCTTCTGCTGGTTCCCGCCGGACAGCGTGCGCGCCAGCCGGGTCGGGTCCGGCGGGCGGACCTCGAGCGACTCTGTCACCGCTCTCGCCTCGGTGAGCTCCCGCGACCGGTTCACCCAGCCGAACCGGGAGAACCTCGGCAGCGAGGCGAGCGAGATGTTGCGCACGAGCGGCTCGCCCAGCAGCAGCGCCTGGCTCTTGCGCTCCTCGGGAGCAAGGCCGAGGCCGGCGCGCACCGCCGCCGAGACGTTGCCTGCGGGCAGGTTCTTCCCGTCGAGGGTCACCGTGCCCGACGTACGACGTCGGGCTCCGTAGACGGTCTCGAGCACCTCCGAGCGGCCGGCGCCTACCAGGCCCGCCAGGCCGACGATCTCGCCCGCTCGCACCCGGAAGCTCACGTCGTGGAACGATCCGGCGAGCGCGAGGTTCTCGACCCGGAGCAGCTCGTCGCCCACGATCCCGGTCTCGGGCCGGGGCGGGAACGCGTACTCGATGGTGCGGCCGGTCATCAGCGACACCACGTCCCGGGTGGGGGTGGTGCGGGCCGGCAGCCCGGTGGCGACGGTCCGGCCGTCCTTGAGCACCGTCACCCGGTCACCGACCGTGCGGATCTCCTCGAGCCGGTGCGAGATGTAGACAACTGCGACGCCGGCCGCCGTGAGGTCCCGGATCACCCGGAAGAGGTTGTCGACCTCGTCGTGCGCGAGCACGGCGGACGGCTCGTCCATCACGATCAGCCGGGCGTTGTGGCTGAGCGCCCGCGCCATGCTCACGATCTGCTTGCCCGCAGCGGAGAGCCGGCCCACCTCGCGGGTGGCCGGGATCTCGGCGTGCCCGAGCCGGCCGAGGAGGCGACGGGCTTCGGCGTTCTGGTGGCCGCGACGGGTGAAGCCAGCAGCGCTGTGTTCGTGCCCGAGGAAGATGTTCTCCGCCACGCTGAGCCCGTCGACCAGGTCGAGCTCCTGGTAGATCGTGGCGATGCCCAGACGCATGGCCGTCATCGGGGTGGACAGCCGCACCGGCTCGCCCTGCCAGGTGATGGTGCCCTCGTCGGGCTGGTGGGCGCCGGCGAGCACCTTGATCAGGGTGGACTTGCCCGCGCCGTTCTGGCCGAGCAGGCAGTGCACTTCGCCTGGCACGACCTCGAGGTCGACGCCGTCCAGTGCTCGGACGCCGGGGAACTCCTTCACGATGCCGACCATCGACAGGATCGGCCGGGCGGTCTCGACGTCAGTCATGGGAGAGCACCGAGTCCGAGGCCATCCTGGCTGCGCCGATGACGCCGGCCTGCGCCCCCAGCTCGGAGAGCACGATGGGCAGGTTGCCTGTGGCGAGCGGCAGCGACCGCCGGTAGACGACGCTACGCAGCTCGGCCAGCAACGGGTGCCCCAGCCCGGCGGCCACGCCGCCACCGAGGACGACCATGCCCGGGTTGAAGAAGCTGACCAGCCCGGCGAGCAGCAGTCCGAGACGACGGCCACCGTCGCGGACCAGCTCGACCGATGCCTGGTCGCCGTTCGCGGCGGCGACCGCCACGTCCGCACTCGTGAGGGATCCCGCGGCGGCGAGCCGGTCGGCCAACCAGTCGGACCGCCCGGCGCGTGCGGCCTCGGTCGCGTCCCGGGCCAAGGCCGCGCCACTGAAGTGCGCCTCGAGGCAGCCCACGTTGCCGCAGCTGCACACCGGGCCCTCGTCGTCGATCCGGATGTGACCGATGTCCCCCGCACTGCCGCTGGCACCCCGGTAGACCTGGCCGTCGACAACGATCCCGCAGCCGACGCCGGTGCCGACCTTGACGAAAAGCAGGTCGTCGACCGAGCGGGCGAGGCCGGCGTGCATCTCTCCGAGCGCCATGATGTTGACGTCGTTGTCGACGACGACCGGGCAGTCCAGGTGCTGCGACAGCACCGACCGCACCGGGAACTGGTTCCACCCCGGCATGATCGGCGGCGCGACCGGCACGCCGTCCCGGAACGAGACCGGGCCGGGGACGCCGACCCCCGCTCCGTGCACGTCGACGGCGTTGCCGCCCGAGCGGATCTTGCCGACCAGCTCGAGCACCACGGCGAGGACCGCATCCGGACCGTGCCGTACGTCGATCGGCTCGGACAGCTGCTCGAGCACGACCATCCGGGCGTCGGTGACGGCGACGTCGACCGACGTCGCGCCGATGTCGATGCCGAGGAAGCGCAGTCCCGAGGCCAGCCCGACGATGCCCGACCGGCGGCCACCTCGCGACGCGGCCAGCCCGCGCGAGTCGACCAGGCCGATCTCGGTCAGGCGGTCCAGCTCGACAGCGAGCTTCGAGCGGGACAGGTGGACCGCCTCGCCGAGCTCGGCCCGGCTGACCGGCCCCTCGTCCCGGAGGAGGCGCAGCAGTTCGGTCTGGTGCGCGTTCTCCGGGCGAACCGTCACTTGCCTCACGCGACCTGCCTCCGCATTGACGACCTGTGACCTGTGCCACAGGCGTTGGGCAGGACCGTAGCCGTCGTCCGGCTGGGTGAGGAAGAGGTTTCGTCGAAAACTTCAGAACTTTTTCTGAAACCTGACAAAGCACTAGGGCGCTGTCTAGCGGGACGAGCGGCGTCACCATGCCCACAATCGCCCACTTTTGACCCACCAGGGGTCCGCGGCCATGATCGCGACCGGCGACTTTGTCCACGAGTTGGCAAAAGACTGAGATTTCTCGGCGTAAGCCCTTCCCAGCCGCCGACATGTCCGGTTAACGTCCCGCACGTTCGACTGTGATGCGGGTCACGGTCGCTGTCCCGTCGACCCGCACCGCGGGGACAACAGAGAGAAGTCACGATGACCAACGAGCACGATTTCAGCCGTCGCAAGTTCCTCGGAACCGCCGCGGGCGTGGCCGGCCTGGCAGCCGTCGGCAGCGCCGTACCCGCCGCGTTCGCCGGCACCGGCAGCAGCGCCGCCAGCAACGCCGTCGGGGAGCGTCTGGTGCCCCCCGGCAAGCTCGGCATCCAGCAGTTCTCGATCCGGGACTCGATCACCCGGCTCAGCATCGCCAAGAGCAGGGCGACCGGGGTCGCACCCACCCAGGGCTATCTCGGGGGTCCCAGCTTTCCGGCCGACCCCACCGACCTGGGCCCGCTCGTCGACCTGCCCGGCGGGTTCGAGGAGACGTTCGCCTACCTGGCCGGACTCGGCTACCGAGGCATCGAGTTCTTCCAGTTCAGCCAGAACGTCGCCGAGCTCGGGCGCCAGCCGACGCCGGCCGAGATCCGCAGCTACCTGGACAATGCCGGCCTGGCGTCGTTCGGCACCCACACCGGCGGGCTCGGATCCGGACTCACCGGCACGGGTGGGACCTCGATGTACAACCCGACCACCGGTGGTCTTGGTGCCGGTGGGCAGACTCAGCTGGACCTCGCGGCCGCGCTCGGCCACACCATGATCGGCACGGCAGGAGATCCCACGAACCTGGCAACCCTCGCCAACAGTGCCACCACGGCCGGCTGGACCGAGATGGCCCATCGGGCGAACGTGATCGGCCAGGTCCTGGCCGACCACGGCATCCGGTGGTACTGGCACACCGAGCAGAACGGCTGGCAGTTCTTCACCGACCCGGGTCTCACCCAGACCCACCGGATCGACTGGTGGGCCGGCAACACCGACCCGAGCCTGGTGAACTTCGAGCCCGACATCCTGCACTCGTACGCCGGCCGGGCCCGGTTCCCCGACCCGGTCAACGGCAGCATGTGGGACGCCCTCGGCTTCTGGACGGCGAACTCGCACCGCCTCGTCGGCTGGCACATCAAGGACGGGAACCGGCTGGTGCCAGCACCGGCTACGGGCGTGAACCCCTTCACCCAGACGGTGTCCAGACCACCAACCTTCGTGCAGGGGTCCGCGGCCGGACCGGACGTCGTCTACTCCGGCGAGGGCTCCATCGGCCAGGGCTACCCGGTCGACCCGGACCCCGCGGTGGTCGGCTACCGGCGCATCTTCGACGAGGTGGGCGAGAAGGGCTCGCGCTTCTTCATCGTCGAGAGCGACAGCGGCATCGGCAACGCCGCGGACCGCGGGCGCTCGCTGCGCCACGCGAAGGTCTCGATCGCGAACATGCTCGGGCTACGCGGCGGCTTCCTGGGCAAGGGCACCAGCGACGCACCTGACGGCGCGGAGTTCGAGAGCGTGTCGCAGGCCGGATGACCGTGACAGTCCGACGGTGGCGAGCAGCCGGG
>JAVEDA010000372.1 GCA_030841195.1 Actinomycetota bacterium
GCGCAGGCTGCCACCGGCAGCACCACGACCGACGATCACCGACCTGACGCCTCGGTGGCGGGTCGACTAGCGAACATAGCCGTCACTACTTGCCAAGCGGGAACTGCCTCCTCCCAGCCCTCGCGACGGAGGTGAGTCGACGTATTGGTGGCACTGTGGTGTGGGCCTGTTCGAGGCAGCGCACGTGAGTTCCGGCGCCGGCACCGCGACGCCCGTCAGTGCCGGCCCACCTCGAACCCGCTCCGCGCCAGGATCGTCGGCATCGCCTGGACACGGGTGAGGTTGTACTCCTGCCACTCGGGAGCCAGCTCGTCCCACGGGACCAGCTGCGGCGTCACCTTCTCGCGAGCGTCGCGCACGTTGCCGTACCGCCAGCCGTCCGAGCCACGCCTCGCACGCCACCGGTTGTGGTCGCGCTCCGCGAGCCGCCTCGTCTCGTCCGCCGTGAATGTCACCGCTGGCGCGCCGCCCCAGTGGCGCAACGGCAACAGCTCGAAGCCGTTCTCGTCGAGCGCGTCGATCAGCCCGTCGGCCGCTTCCCGGGCGGTCTCTCGCTCATCGTCGGTGAGCGCCGACCAGGCCGGATCCACGACCCCTCGCGCAGCAGCCCGGTTCAGGTGATCCTCGTACAGCGCCCGGGCGAGCTCCTCACGGACACCGCCGTCCATCAGGGCCGGCGAGCAGGTCCGGTCGAGCAGGGGGAACAGCCGCAGGCCGGGGAAGCGTGCTTCACCCCCCTCGTCGTCCATGCGGACCGAGGCGCCCAGTCCCGCGTCCCCGCGGGTGCGCACCACGACAGGGATGGTGGGGTCGTCGATCGTGCGATGCAGGAACAACCCGGTGGCCAGGGCCGTGGACTCCTCGTCCAGCACGACGGCCACGAGGCGCGGCGGGACCTCCGCCAGACGCTTCGTGAGCTCTTCCAGCCCGTCCCGGCTCGGCGCCTCGACATCGAAGGTGAACAGGCGCGCGGTGACGGCTTCGACGAGGCCCGGGTGCTGCATCTCCAGTGCCTGCATCCTGCTGGCGACCTCCCGGTCGACCAGGGTTGCCGTCAGCGGTCCGTCGCCGATCTCCGCCCACTCCTGCGCGGCCACGAGCAGGACGGCCCGCCCGAGCTGACCGAGCCCGACCACCACCAGGTGCGGGGTCGTGCCCGGCTCGAGGACGAGGTGCTCGGCGACCAGCGCACGGGCGCCGCGCTCGTGCATGTTGAAGAACTCGATCCGCACCGTCTCGTCACCACCGAGGCCGGAGCCGCGCAGGAACTCGGTCAGCTCCGCGTCCTCGAGGTGCACCGAGCACCGCAGGTCGACGGCCCGGCGCTGACGGGGCACCCGTCGCGCTGCCGTGGCGATCGCAACGTTGGTGGCATCGCTCGTGCAGAGCGCGACGAGACTCGACGCGCGCTCGAGGCGGACGGCCCGGAGCACCGCCGGGTCCGTGGGGTCGCCCGCGAGGGTCGGGATGCCGTGCGCCCGGAGCGCGGCGATGCCGGAGCCGTTCGCGTCCTGGTCGACGCCGATGACGGGCCGGCCGTCCTGGGCCAACGACAGCGCCAGCCTGGTGCCCGAGGCACCCAGGCCGCAGACGACGGTGTGCCCGCGGAAGCTGCTGAGCCGGTAGCGCTCGAACTGCTCCCGGAACACCACGGAAGCAGCTTGGAACAACGTGCCCATCGCCATCAGCGGTGCCGCGAAGCGTGCCACCTCCAGGCGCCAGTTCAGGTCGCCGCCGCCACCGCCGTAGGAGAGCACGGCGAGCTGGAGAGTGAGGTACAGGTTGTCGAGCAGCGTGCGGTCCTCCACCGCCGCCTTCTGCGCCATGAACCCGGTGAAGCCCAGGAAGATGAGCACGACCCACCCGGCCGCAAGGAGGTACCACCGGCGGCGCTCGTCCGACAGGAAGCCCACGTGAGCAGTATGGTCCCGGGACTCAGAGCTCGGTCGACTCTCCGGGGACCAGGCGCCGGTAGTCGGCGCCGCCCTCCTGCACCATCCACCGGTCCACGCCGGCGTTGCCGATGTCGCTGAACATCGCGTCGTGGATCGGGAAGGCTCGGACCGGCCCGACCGACCGCACGAATTCGAGCGCCTCCGCGAGCTTGAGCCACGGCGCACTGACCGGCACGAGCAGCGTCTCCACCCCGTCCTCGGGCACGTGCAGCGCGTCGCCCGGGTGGTAGACGCCGGCCAGCACGAAGCCGACGTTGGCGCAGCCCGGCAGCCCGTCGTAGATCTCGGCGTGCATGCCGCCGACGACCTGCACCTCGACCCCCGCGACGGTGAAGGTCTCCCCCGGCCCGACCGCGTGCACCTCGAGGCCGTGGTCGGTCGCCAGGGACGCGGCGAATTGGGCATTGGTGTGCAACCGCAGACCGTCCCGGACGAGGGGCGCCAGCCGGTCGACGTCGAGGTGGTCGGCGTGCTCGTGGGTGACCAGCACGTCCGCCACACCGGCCAGGTCGACGTCCGGGCTGTAGGTGCCCGGGTCCAGGACCACCGAGCCGCCGTCCAGGTCGAGCCGGACACAGGCGTGGCCGTACTTCGTGAGTCGCACGCCCCGAGGTTAACAAGGCCCGAGCCGACCCCGTCGTACTGCGGATTTCGTCGTGACCAACCACTGTCACGCCGGATTCCGTCGCAGTATCGTGCTCGCCATGACTGATCTCGGTGGACCCTCCCTGCCCCAAGAACGCCGCCTGGTGACCGCAGTCCCCGGCCCCCGCTCGGCCGCGCTGATGGAGCGCCGCAACGCGGTGGTGGCCCGCGGCATCGGCACCACCCTGCCGGTGTTCGTCGAGCGGGCCGGCGGTGGCGTCTTGGTCGACGTCGACGGCAACTCGCTGATCGACTTCGGCTCCGGCATCGCGGTGGCCAGCGTCGGGAACGCCGCCGACGCGGTGGTGGCCCGGGTCCAGGAGCAGGTCGCGCGGTTCACCCACACCTGCTTCATGGTCACGCCGTACGACGGGTACGTCGAGGTGTGCGAGGCGCTGGACCGGCTGACGCCGGGCGACCACGAGAAGCGGTCGGCCCTGTTCAACTCCGGTGCCGAGGCCGTCGAGAACGCGGTGAAGATCGCCCGCGCGCACACCAAGAGGCAAGCCGTCGTCGTGTTCGACCACGGCTACCACGGCCGCACCAACCTCACGATGGCGCTGACCGCCAAGAACATGCCCTACAAGCACTCGTTCGGGCCGTTCGCGCCGGAGGTCTACCGGGTGCCGATGTCCTACCCGTTCCGCGACCCGGCGGGCATGACCGGCGAGCAGGCCGCGGCCCGCGCGCTGGACTTGGTCGAGAAGCAGGTCGGTGCGGACAACGTGGCCTGCGTGGTGATCGAGCCGATCCAGGGCGAGGGCGGCTTCGTCGTCCCGGCCCCCGGATTCCTCGCGGCCCTGTCCCAGTGGTGCACCGACAACGGCGCGGTGTTCGTGGCCGACGAGATCCAGTCCGGCTTCGCGCGCACCGGTGACTGGTTCGCCTGCGACCACGAGGGCGTCGTGCCGGACCTGGTCACCACCGCCAAGGGCATCGCCGGCGGGCTGCCGCTGGCCGCGGTGACCGGTCGGGCCGAGATCATGGACGCTCCGCACGTCGGCGGCCTTGGCGGGACCTACGGCGGCAATCCGGTCGCGTGCGCCGCGGCCCTCGGCGCGATCGAGACGATGGAGACCCTCGACCTCTGCGGCCGCGCGCGCCGGATCGGCGAGGTGATGACGGCCCGCCTGGTCGAGCTCGCCTCGACGTACGACGTGATCGGCGACGTACGCGGCCGAGGAGCGATGGTCGCCGTGGAGCTCACCCGCCCGGGCACGCTGGAGCCCGACGCCGCGGCCACCGCTGCCGTCGCCAAGGCCTGCCACGCCGACGGCCTGGTGGTGCTCACCTGCGGCACCCACGGCAACGTGCTGCGGCTGCTCCCGCCGCTGGTGATGCCGGAGCACCTGCTCGACGAGGGCCTCGGCGTGCTGGAGAAGGCCTTCGCCGGGCTGGCCTGACCGGGTGGGCGCGGCAGAGACCGTCCTGGTCGGCGGCTCGCTGTTCCTCGACGGCGCGTCCCGCCCCGGCGCGGTCGCCATCGCGGGCGGGCGGATCGCGCTGGTCGGCAGCGACGACGAGGTCCGCGAGACCATCGGCCCGCACACGGACGTGGTCGACGTGCACGGCGGGTTGGTGCTGCCCGCGTTCCAGGACGCCCACGCGCACCCGCTCGCTGCGGGCGTCGACATGTTGCGCTGCGACCTCACCGCCGCAACCTCGGCGGAGGACGCCGTGGCTCGGATCGCGGCGTACGCCGGGGAGCGACCCGACCTGCCGTGGGTCCTCGGGTCGGGCTGGTCGATGGCGCACTTCCCCGGGGGCACCCCCGCCCGGGAGACCCTGGACGCGGTGGTCCGCGACCGGCCGGCGCTGCTGAGCAACCGCGACGGCCATGGCGCCTGGGCCAACAGCCGGGCGCTGGAGCTCGCCGGTCTCACCGCCCAGACCCCGGACCCGCCGGACGGCCGGATCGAGCGGGACCCGACCGGCGCACCGTCCGGCACCCTGCACGAAGGTGCCGTCGCCCTGGTCGAGCGGTTGGCACCGCTGCCGACACCCGCCGAGCAGCTGGCCGGTCTGCTGGCGGCGCAGCAGGTGATGTTCTCCTACGGCATCACCGCCTGGCAGGACGCCGCGGTGGGCGCGTTGTTCGGCCAGCCCGACTCGCTGCCCGTCTACCTGCGGGCGCACGCGAGCGGCGAGCTGCGCGCGCGGGTCGTCGCGGCGCAGTGGTGGCACCGCGACCGCGGTGCCGAGCAGGTGGCCGAGCTGGTCGAGCGCCGGGACGCCGCCGCCGCGCAGGGCTTCGCGGCCGGCACGGTCAAGGTGATGCAGGACGGCGTGGTGGAGAACTTCACCGCGGGTCTGCTCGGCCCGTACCTGGACGGCTGCGGGGCCGAGACTGGCAACCGCGGCCTGAGCTTCGTCGACCCGGTCGCGCTGGCCGGGCACGTCACCGAGCTGGACCGGCTCGGCTTCCAGGTGCACGTCCACGCGATCGGCGACCGTGCGGTCAGGGAGGCCCTC
>JAVEDA010000401.1 GCA_030841195.1 Actinomycetota bacterium
CCGCGGCTTCGTGCTCGGCGCCACCGCGGGCCGTACGACGTTGAACGGTGAGGGTCTGCAGCACGAGGACGGGCACTCGATGCTGCTCGCGTCGACCAACCCGGCCGTGGTCGCCTACGACCCGGCGTTCGGCTTCGAGCTGGCGCACATCGTGCAGGACGGCCTTCGGCGGATGTACGGCGACAAGCCGGAGGAGATCTTCTACTACCTCACGATCTACAACGAGCCCTATCCGCAGCCGGCCGAGCCCGAGAGCGTCGATGTCGAGGGGATCCTGCACGGCATCCACCGCTACGCGACGGCGCCCGAAGGTGACGGCGCCAAGGCGCAGGTGCTGGCGTCCGGCGTCGCGGTGCAGTGGGCGCTGGAAGCGCAGCGGCTGCTGCACGAGGACTGGAACGTGCAGGCCGACGTCTGGTCGGTGACGTCCTGGAACGAGCTGCGCCGCGACGGCCTGGCCACCGACGAGCACAACTTCATGAACCCCGACGGCGAGCTGCGGGTGCCGTACGTGACCAAGGCGCTGGACGGTGCCGCCGGCCCGTTCGTCGGGGTGTCGGACTTCATGCGGGCGGTGCAGGACCAGATCGGGCCCTGGGTGCCGGGCGACTTCTCCTCGCTGGGCACCGACGGCTTCGGGCTGTCCGACACTCGCGGTGCGCTGCGCCGGCACTTCAAGGTGGACGCGGCCTCGATCGTGGTCAAGGTGCTCGGCGAGCTGGTGCGCCGCGGCGAGGTCAAGCCGGAGGCCACCCGCGAGGCCATCGACCGCTACCGGCTGGCCGACGTCACGGCCGCTCCCACCGTCGAAGCCGCCGGCGGCGCCGAGTAGCAGGCGGGACGAGCCGCGGGTGAGAGCATCCCGCCCGTCCGCAAATGATCACGGTTCCGTGATCGTTGGTGGTCGACCGCGGTGAATTCGTCGCGGTAGGCATGTGTTGATCACGGTTCCGTGATCATTTTGAGAAAGCAGCAGCGGGTACGCCGGTCAGGCGGCCAGGCCGGCGTGCATCTCCCAGACCAGCAGCTCGGCTCCCTCGGGCCCGGCGGTCACCAGCTGTCCGGCGCCCCCGGTGATCCGGGCGGCGTCGCCAGTGCCGAGCGGGCCGGTGCCCTCGAGCTCGACCGAGCCGTCGGCCACGTAGACGTGCACGAACGGAGCGTCCGGCACGGCGACCACGCCACCCGGCGCCATCCGCGCGGCCAGCAGCGCCGCGTCCCGCTGGCTGATCGAGATCGCGGCCGCGTCCTTGTGCTCCGGCCGGCCGCTCGCGACCGGCACCAGGCCGCCGCGCAGCAGCTCGTCGGCGATCTCCAGCTGCTCGTAGCCGGGCCGGATGCCGTTCTCGTCCGGCAGCACCCACATCTGGACGAAGTGGACCGGGTCGGTGTGCTCGTCGCCGCCGGTCAGCCGCCAGCTGTCGTTCTTCTCCGAGTGCAGGATGCCGGTGCCGGCGCTCATCCGCTGGGCCAGCCCCGGGTAGATCAGGCCGTTGTGCCCCTGCGAGTCCTGGTGCACCAGCTGACCGCGCAGCACCCAGGTGACGATCTCCATGTCCCGGTGCGGGTGGGTCTCGAAGCCGCTGCCCGGCGAGACGATGTCGTCGTTGTTGACCAGCAGCAGCCCGAAGTGGGTGTTGCGCGCGTCGTAGTGGTGCCCGAACGAGAACGAGTGCTTCGAGTCCAGCCACCCGATGTCGGTCGCGGACCGGTCGCCGGACCGGCGTACGTCCACCGAGGGGGTCAGCAGGGCCATGGGATCCATCCTCACGAAGTAGTTGCTCACGCAACAGTCTCAGCCGTACGTCGATTCCGCACCCTCGTCAGCCGTGCCGGCCGCTCCAGGCCAGCAGGTCCGCGACCGGCCGGGTGTTGACCACCCGCTCGGGCGGGACGCCGCACTCCTCGGCCCGCTCGCAGCCGTAGGGCTGCCAGTCGAGCTGGCCCGGCGCGTGCGCGTCGGTGTCGACCGAGAACAGGCACCCGGTCTCGACCGCCAGCCGGAGCAGCCGCTTCGGCGGGTCCAGCCGCTCCGGCCGGGAGTTGATCTCCACAGCGACCCCGAACTGCTCGCAGGCCGCGAACACCAGCTCGGCGTCGAAGGACGACTCGCCCCGGGTGCCGCGGCCACCGGTCACCAACCGGCCGGTGCAGTGGCCGAGGACGTCCGTGTGCGGGTTGGCCACCGCCGCCACCATCCGGCGGGTCATCGCGTCGCTGTCCATCTTGAGCTTGGAGTGCACCGAGGCCACCACCACGTCGAGGCGGCCGAGCAGCTCGTCGGACTGGTCCAGCGAGCCGTCGTCGAGGATGTCCACCTCGATCCCGGCGAGCAGCCGGAACGGCGCCAGCCGCTCGTTGACCTCGGCCACCAGGTCGAGCTGGCGGCGCAGGCGTTCCGGCGACAGCCCGTTGGCCACGGTCAGCCGGGGCGAGTGGTCGGTCAGCACGACGTACTCGTGGCCGAGGTCGCGGGCGGTGCGGGCCATCTCCTCGACCGGGCTGCCGCCGTCGGACCAGTCGGAGTGGGTGTGCAGGTCGCCCC
>JAVEDA010000403.1 GCA_030841195.1 Actinomycetota bacterium
CACCGCGATCTACCTGGTGGAGTACGGCCGCGGCAAGTTCGCGAAGGCGGTCAGCTTCATGGTCGACGTGCTCACGGGCGTGCCGTCGATCGTGGCGGCGCTGTTCATCTACGCACTGTGGGTGACGACCTTCGGCTTCCAGCGGGTGTCGTTCGCGGTGTCGCTGGCCTTGGTGCTGCTGATGATCCCGGTCGTCGTGAGGTCCACCGAAGAGATGCTCCGGCTGGTCCCGCGCGACATCCGGGAAGCGTCGTACGCCCTCGGCGTGCCTCGGTGGAAGACGGTGCTGCGGGTGGTGCTGCCGACGGCGTTCAGCGGCATCATGACGGGAATCTTCCTGGGCCTGGCCAGGGTGATGGGCGAGACGGCGCCGCTACTGATCCTCGGTCCCTACACGACCTCGATCAACACCAACCTGTTCAGCGGCAACATGGCCGCGCTGCCGACCATGATCAACCAGGACCGCAACCAGGCCCTCGACCCGGCGCTGGACCGCGTCTGGTCGGCGGCACTCACCCTGATCATCGTGGTGATGGTCCTCAGTCTCGCCGGCCGGCTGATCGCCCGGTTCGGCACCGTGACGAAGTAAGGACTCTGATGGCCAAGCGCATCGACGTCTCGGGGCTGGACGTCTACTACGGCGACTTCAAGGCGGTGGAGGACGTCTCGATGACGGTCCGGCCGCGCTCCGTGACGGCCTTCATCGGGCCGTCGGGCTGCGGCAAGTCGACGCTGCTTCGAACGCTCAACCGGATGCACGAGGTTGTGCCCGGCGGGCGGGTGGACGGCAAGGTGCTGCTCGACGACCAGGACCTGTACGCCGCCGGGGTCGACCCCGTCGCGGTCCGCCGCACGGTCGGGATGGTCTTCCAGCGGCCGAACCCGTTCCCCACCATGTCGATCTTCGACAACGTGGCGGCCGGCCTGCGGCTCAACGGCGTGAAGAAGAAGGCCGCCCTCGAGGAGGTCGTCGAGCGGTCGCTGTCGCGGGCCAACTTGTGGAACGAGGTCAAGGACCGGCTCGGCAAGCCCGGCGCCGGCCTGTCCGGCGGGCAGCAGCAGCGGCTCTGCATCGCGCGCGCGATCGCTGTCGAGCCCGACGTGCTGCTGATGGACGAGCCGTGCTCGGCCCTGGACCCGATCTCGACGCTGGCGATCGAGGACCTCATCCACCAGCTCAAGGACCGCTACACGATCATCATCGTGACCCACAACATGCAGCAGGCCGCCCGGGTCAGCGACCGGACCGCGTTCTTCACCATCGCGGGCGCCGGCAAGCCGGGCCGGCTGATCGAGATCGGTGACACCGCCGAGATGTTCAGCCGCCCCACCGAGCGAGCCACCGAGGACTACATCACCGGCCGCTTCGGCTGACCCCACACCTTCCAAAGTCCCCTAACCCCCTCAAAGTCCCCTAACCCCCTCAAAGTCCCTGTTGATCATGCAACTTTGGGGATCTTGATCCGCCGCCTCACGCTGAGCGGCCCGCCGGCCGGTCCCAGCCGCCGAACCGCGGATGGTGGCGGGTGAGCCGCATCTCCATCTCGAGGAGCTCCTCGAGGCCGTGCTCGAACGCCAACGAACGGCTGAGCACGTGCTCGGTGGTCACGATGGCGAACCCCCAGCCACGCCGCTCCACCCGCTCTCGGCGCGCCAGGTCATGAGCCTTCTGGGCGGGACTGCTGTGTCCTTCATCGCCGTCGAACTCCATGGCTTTGAGCAGTTCTCGCCAACCCATGTCGAGCCGTGCCAGCAGGTCACCTGTCTCGTCGAACACGTCGATCTGCGGCTCCGGACAGGGGAACCCGGCGTCGACGCACCGCAGCCTCGCGCGGCTCTCCTGCGGCGACTCGGCACGCCGGTCCGCAAGGTCGACCAGCTCGCGCGCCTGGATCACGCCGCGGTAGCGGACGAACCTCGCGAGGACGCCTGCGACGAGCTCACGGCTCATCTCCGGCAGGCCCATCAGGACGTCGAGCGACGCCAAGGCGTCGGGTCGCGGCAGCAGCCGGGCGAGGTCAGCGGCGGTACGAGCCGGGGTCGTGACCCAGATCCCCGAGAGCTCGACGACGTCCGACTCCAGCAGGGGGCCGGTGCGTCCGGACGTGTCGGCGCGCCGCGACCTGGCCGAGCCCGGCGGCCCCATCACCTCGATGGGTGGGATGGCCCCTGTCGAGCTCATCGCCAGCGCGTCCACACCCCAGAGCCACGCTGCCGTACGGCCGCAAACGACGTTGCCCCGGGGCACGACCTTCGCGACCGCTTCCGCTCTGAGCTCGAGAGTCTCCTTCACACCTGCCACGACGTAGACCCCACGCAGCAACCGGCGCACCGTTCCAGCGGCGACAAGAAGCCGCAGCTCGTCTCGACTGACGCCGACCTTCTCGGCGTCGCGCTGGGTGAAGGGGCGGCAGCCGAACGACGTGACGAACGCCTGGGGCATCCGACCAGGTTGGCAAGACTGGCGGGTCGGGCCGGCCGGTCATCCACAGGCTCGCGCAGCCCGACCAAGATCCCCAAAGTTGCATGATCAACGCGGCAGTGTGGGGCCGCTGATCTGCAGGAATGTTCAAGATCCCCAAAGTTGCATGATCAACGGGGACTTATTGTGTGAGGACTCCGGTCGGTGGGCGGTCAGCCGACGAGGAAGTGGGCCACGAAGTAGACGACTGCGGCGACCAGGCCGGCACCGGGCATGGTGAAGATCCAGGCGCTGACGATGTTGCCAGCGACACCCCAGCGCACCGCGGACAGCCGCTTGGTGGCGCCGACGCCCATGATCGCCGAGGTGATCGTGTGGGTCGTCGAGATCGGCACCCCATAGCCGATGGCGGCCACGAACAGCACGCTGGACGCGGTTGCCTCGGCGGCAAACCCGTGCGGGGGGTCGAGCTCGATGATCCGGCGGCCGAGGGTGCGCATGATCCGCCAGCCACCCGCGTAGGTGCCGGCGGCCAGCACGGCCGCGGAGAGGAAGAACACCCAGAGCGGGATGTCGTCACCCTCGTGATAGCCGCCCACGGTAAGGGCCAGCACCACGACACCCATGGTCTTGGCGGCGTCCTGCATGCCGTGGCCGAGTGACATGGCGGCGGCCGACACCGACTGCGACGCGCGGAAACCGCGAGACACCCGCCCGGGCGACTTGTTCCGGAAGAGCCACAGGATGGCGACCATCACCAGGTAGCCGAGAACCAGGCCGACGAACGGGGAGACCACCATCGGGATCAGGACCTTGTCCACGACGCCGCTCCACAGCACGGTCGTGCCGGCAGCCAGGGCGGCGCCTACCAGTCCACCGATCAGGGCGTGCGAGGACGACGACGGCAGCCCGAAGTACCAGGTAAGTAGGTTCCAGGCGATCGCGCCCGCCAGCGCGGCGAAGACCACGACCAGGCTGCTCTTGCCGTCGGGCAGCTCGATGATTCCCGAGCCGACGGTCTTCGCGACCTTGGCGCCGAGGAAGGAGCCGAGCAGGTTGAACACTGCGGCCATCGCCAGTGCCACTCGCGGGGTCAGCGCCCGGGTCGACACCGAGGTGGCGATGGCGTTGGCCGCGTCGTGGAAACCGTTGGTGTAGTTGAAGCCCATCGCCGTCAGGATGACGACGATGATCCCCACGTTCTCCAC
>JAVEDA010000406.1 GCA_030841195.1 Actinomycetota bacterium
CGGGCCGAGCGCGAGGGCTTCGACGTCCTGATCTGCACCGGCGACCGCGATGCGCTGCAGCTCGTCTCGGACCGGGTCACGGTGCTCTACCCGCGCAAGGGCGTCTCGGACATGTGGCGCTTCACGCCCGAGTCGGTGCAGGAGAAGTACGGCCTGAGCCCGGCGCAGTACCCCGACTTCGCCGCACTGCGGGGAGACCCGAGCGACAACCTGCCCAACATCCCGACCGTGGGCGAGAAGACCGCGACCAAGTGGATCGCGGAGTTCGGCGACCTCGACCAGCTGGTCGCCCGGGTCGACGAGGTCAAGGGCAAGGCCGGCGACGCCCTGCGCGCGCACCTGGCCCAGGTGGTCCAGAACCGTCAGCTGACCGAGCTGGTCCGCGACGTCCCGATCGAGGTGATGCCGGGCGACCTGGTGCGCACCAACTGGGAGCGCGACGAGGTGCACCGGGTCTTCGACACTCTGGAGTTCCGGGTGCTGCGGGACCGGCTCTACGCCACCGTCGAGGCGGCGACACCGGAGGCCGACGAGGGCTTCGAGGTGACCTTCACCCTGCTCGGCGCCGGCGAGGTCGCGCCGTGGCTGGCCGCGCACGCCCGCAGCGGCGCGCGGACCGGCGTACACATCTCGGGGTTCTGGGGTGCAGGAAGCGGCGACGTCACCGGCGTCGCGCTGGCGACGGCCGACGGGGAGGGCGGCTGGTTCGCACCCGAGGACCTCGACCCGGCCGACGAGCAAGCCGTGGCGGCCTGGCTGGCCGACGAGAGCGCCCCGAAGGCGCTGCACGACGCGAAGGGCCCGTCGCTCGCCTTCGCCGCCCGCGGCTGGGACCTGCGCGGCGTGACCAGCGACACCGCCCTGTCGGCCTACCTGGCGATGCCCGACCAGCGCAGCTACGACCTCGCCGACCTCGCGCTGCGCTACCTGCGCCGCGAGCTGCGGGCCGAGGCGGGCGACAGCGGCGGGCAGCTCGCCTTCGGCCTGGACGGCGGGGACGACACCGCCGCTGCGGAGTCCGACGTGCTGCGGGCCCGTGCGGTGTACGAGCTGGCCGACGCCCTCGACACCGAGCTCGCGAACAAGGAGGCCACTGAGCTCCTGCGCGACCTCGAGCTGCCGCTGGTGCGGGTGCTGGCCGGGATGGAGCGCACCGGCATCGCGGTGGACACCGAGCACCTGGCCGCCCTCGAGGCGCAGTTCGGCGGCGCGGTCAAGGACGCGGCGGACGAGGCGTTCGCGGTGATCGGTCGCGAGATCAACCTCGGCTCGCCGAAGCAGCTGCAGGTGCTGCTGTTCGACGAGCTCGGCATGCCCAAGACCAAGCGGACCAAGACCGGCTACACCACTGACGCGGACGCGCTGCAGGCGCTGTTCGCCCAGACCGGGCACCCGTTCCTCGAGGCCGTCCTGCGGCATCGCGATGCCACTCGCCTCAAGGTCACCGTGGACGGGCTGCTCAAGACGGTCGCCGACGACGGCCGCATCCACACGACCTTCAACCAGATGATCGCGGCCACCGGTCGGCTGTCCTCGACCGACCCGAACCTGCAGAACATCCCGATCCGCACCGAGGAGGGGCGCCGGATCCGAGAGGCGTTCGTGGTGGGGCCGGCTGGTGAGTCGCTGATGACGGCCGACTACAGCCAGATCGAGATGCGGATCATGGCGCACCTGTCCGAGGACGCAGCGCTGATCGAGGCGTTCCACTCGGGTGAGGACCTGCACGCGTTCACCGCCTCGCGGGTGTTCGGGGTCGAGCCCGGTGCCGTCACCCATGCGCAGCGAGCCAAGATCAAGGCGATGAGCTACGGGTTGGCCTACGGGCTCAGCGCGTTCGGGCTGTCCCGCCAGCTGACGATCGGCACCGACGAGGCCAAGGGCCTGATGGACGAGTACTTCCTGCGCTTCGGCGGCGTCCGTGACTACCTGAGCGACGTCGTCGCGGAGGCGCGCAAGACCGGCTTCACCGAGACCGTGCTCGGGCGACGCCGCTACCTGCCGGACCTCACCAGCGACAACCGGCAGCGCCGCGAGATCGCCGAGCGGATGGCCCTCAACGCCCCGATCCAGGGCTCTGCGGCGGACCTGGTCAAGGTCGCGATGCTCGGGGTCGACCGGGCCCTGGCAGCCGAGGGGCTGGCCAGCCGGATGCTGCTGCAGGTGCACGACGAGCTGGTGCTCGAGGTGGCGCCGGGGGAGCGGGAGACGATCGAGACCCTGGTACGCCGGGAGATGGGTGCCGCCTACGAGCTGCGGGTGCCCCTCGACGTCTCGGTCGGCGTCGGCCGCACCTGGCACGACGCCAGCCACTGACGCACCCAAATCCGTCGAGGGCTCGCTGCCACCAGCGAACCGAACCGGCCTTGTGGCCGTGGACCAAGATCCCCAAAGTTGCATGATCAACGGGGAAGGGGTGGGGGGTGGGTGGGGGTGGCTGGGGGTGTCCGCAGGTGCGGTGAACGCAGAGTGAGCGGGCGACGACGGTCTGAATCGGTTGCTCCGTACCGGTTTCGCCCGGCCCGTCCCCGTCGTACGGTCGCAGGACGACACGACGGGGAAGGTGCCTTCCACCCATGCGCGCACGCACGTCCGGCCTGGCTGCCGCCGCCGCTCTCGCGGCCGGTCTGCCGACCCTGCTCGCAGGGTTGCTGGGCAGTACGGCGGCGCAGCTGACCCTCGGGCCGGACGACAGCATGGTGCGCACCCACACCGTGCCCGCGCCGGCCGCGGGGCCCGACGACGCGGCCCTCGGGCTGCTCGGAGCGCACCCCGCTACCGGCACCACGCTGCAGGTCGTCGACGGCCCTGCCCAAGGCGAGGGCGACGGCAGCCGCGGTGTGCCGATCCGGGTCTCCGGCACCGCCCTGCCGGCCCGGGTGCTGCTCGCCTACCGCAACGCCGCGAACGCCCTGGGCCGCTCCGACCCGGCCTGCCACGTCTCGTGGAGCCTGCTCGCCGGCATCGGGCAGGTGGAGTCCGGACACGCCTACAACGGCGCGGTCGACCGCCAGGGCCGCACGCTGAACCCCATTCTCGGGCCGGAGCTCAACGGCGTGGGTGACGTGGCGGCCATCCCCGACACCGACGGCGGCCGCTGGGACGGCGACACGACCTGGGACCGGGCCGTGGGGCCGATGCAGTTCATCCCGTCGTCCTGGCAGGTCTGGGGCCGCGACGGTGACGGCGATGGCAAGGCCGACCCGTCCGACGTCGACGACGCGGCGATGGCGACCGCGTCGTACCTCTGCGCCGGGGACCGTGACCTGCGCGACGAGAAGGACCGGCGCAGCGCGGTCTTCAGCTACAACCACTCGTGGGACTACGTCGACCTGGTGCTCGCCTGGGCGGACGCCTACGCCACCGGCGTGCCGCTGACGACCGACCTGCTGCCGGCCGCCGACGGCGGTCGCGGCCGGCCGTCCGGCGGGGAGCGCCCGGGCGAGGGCGCCGTGCTGGCCCTGCCGGCGCCCGGCGCGACGCAGGAGCCCGCGACGGCCGGGTCTGGTAGCGGCGCCGGCTCGGCCGCGCCGCCGTCGGCCGCGCCGGCCGAGGGCCCGCAGCCGACCGACGCGACCACGTCGACCGCCGCGGCAACGCCCACCAGCACGACCACCGTTGCGCCGTCGGATCCCCCGACCGAGCCCGACCCGTGCGCGACGCCCAGCCCGACGGACACACCGACCGGCGACCCCACCGACACGGCCACGCCGAGCCCCACGCCGACCGAGTCGGTGACGCCGGATCCCAACCCCACCGACTCGTCGCCGTCGCCCACGACGACGGCCTGCCCCACCGCGCCGCCGGCCGGCTCCTGATTCCCCTCGCGGCGACCCGCCGCGTGGCAGACTCACCGCCCGTGACCACCACCGTGACCAGGCGTGCCGCGACCGGCGCCGCTCTCCTCGCCCTCACTCTTGTCCCCGCCTTGGCCGGCTGCACGAGTGAGTCGGAGGCGCTGACGGTCGAGGCGAAGGAGCAGTCCACCCGGACCGATGTGCCGCTGAAGTCCTGCGACCAGGTCCAGTGCACTGGTGAACTCGCCGGCGCGGCCTACGAGATCCAGCTGCCGGACAAGTGGAACGGCACCCTGCTCATCTACTCGCACGGCTACCGACAGGCTGAGCCGTCGCCGCCGGACTTCGCACCCGTCAACACCGACCCGGCGCCGGCGGCTACCGAAGAGGTCGCCAGCGCCCTGCTCGCCGAGGGCTACGCACTGGCCGGCTCGGCGTTCAAGACCAACGGCTGGGACGTGCTCGACGGCGTCGCCGCCGACGAGGCGCTGCACACGTTCTTCACCCAGAAGATCGGTACGCCGGACCGCGTCTACGTGTGGGGCGACTCGCTCGGCGGGCTCATCACCGAGACGCTGGCCGAGAAGCACCCGGAGTGGGTCTCCGGCGCGGCGCCGTTGTGCGGCGTCCTCGGCGGCAGCAACCTCAACCTCGACCTGGCGCTCGACGTGGCCTACGCCGTCAAGACGCTGATCTACCCCGACCTCAAGCTCACCGGTTTCGCCAGCCACGACGAGGCAGTGGCGAACTGGCAGGGGGCCTACGACGCGATCACCAAGGCGGGCGGCGACCTGAAGAAGGGTGTGCCCGCGATCCTGCTCACCGCTGCGCTGGTCGACGCACCGACCCAGACCAAGACCTACGACGGCGCGACGATCGAGTCCCAGGTCCGGGCCCGGGCCGAGTCGATCCTGACCGCTCTCGGCTACGGCACCTACGGCCGCTACGAGATCGAGCAGCGGGTCGGCGGCAACGCCTCGGGCAACGACCAGACCGACTACGCCACCCGGGTCAGTGACGCCGAGCGCTCCCTGATCGAGACCGTGTCGGAGGGCTCGACCGACTCGATGCTGGCCCAGCTCGCCGCCGGCGAACGCGTCACGGCCGACGCCGCGGCCCGGGCGAAGTTCCACACGATGGGAAACCCGACCGGCTCCCTGAAGGACCCCACCATCACGCTGCACACCGTCGCCGACCCGCTGGTCCTGGTGCAGAACGAGAAGGTCTTCCGGGACCGCGTGTACTCCGCCAAGGGCCGTACCTCCGACGTCGTCCAGCTCTACACGACGCCGCCGACCTCCTACCCCGAGAACCCCGGCGCGCCCTACGGCGCCGGTCACTGCAACTTCACCACCGCGCAGCGGGTCGGGGTGATCACGCTGCTCGACGGCTGGGTCCAGCAGGGGACGTTCCCCACCGGCGGCGCGGTGACGAAGGCCTTCGGTGACGACCCGTCGGTGACCCAGGCGTACCAGCCCGGACCGTGGCCTGCGGCGGACGCCGGATAGCTACTGCGTCAACCGGTCCCGGCCGCGGGAGCCAGCCGCAGCAACTCGGGACCCAACCACCGCCAGACGACCCCGGCGCCCGCCTCGGTGAAGTGCAGTCCGTCCGTGCGCAGCTGAACGCCGTCCGTCCGCTCGCGGTACCCGGAGCTGCACAGCTCGGCGTCCAGGTCGACCACGGTCACGCCTGGACGCTCAGCTGCCACCGAACGGACCACGCGATTGACCTCGGCGACCCGCGCGTCGTCGTTCACGACACCCGGCTCGGGGCCGAGGCCGAAGTCGGGCGTCCGGTGGCACGGGACGGTAGCCACAGCGACGGAGCCGGACGATGCCGCCAGCACGTCCAGGTAGCCCTCGAGCCGGTGCCGGAGGTACACCGAGAACGCCGCTGTCCCCACGTCGAGCCGGTGTCCGTCGACGAGTCGGTCGTACTGCTCCCAGCTGCCGACCATGAGCAGCGACACGTCCGGATGCAGCCGCGCGACTTCGGTGCCCCACCGGTCCGGCCAGGCGAGGCACTGCTGCTCGGCCGGGATCCGCTTGCCGTCAGCCACCAGCAGGTCGGGCAGCAGGCCGCAGCCCAGCTCGGTGCTCCCGGTGACCGAGAGACCGGGGACGAGGCCGTCGACGTACCGGCTGTGCAGACTGTGCGCGACCGAGTCGCCGACGACGAAGGCCCGAACGGTGCGATCACCAGGTGTCTGCGGTGCTGACCCGGCGGGGGCCACCTCCGCCAGCCGGTCGCCGATCCACTGCCACACCAGTCGGGCTCCTGCGTCGGTGAAGTGCAGCCCGTCAGTGCGCAGGGTGACGCCGTTGCGGGTGTTCGTGTAACCGCCGGAGCACAGGAAGCCGTGCAGGTCGAGGACGCGGGCCCGACCCGCGGTGCTTGCCGCGTATTCGGCGACAACGGTGTTGAGCCATCGGGTGCGCGTGTCGTCGTTGATGATCGTGCCGTCGGCCTCGTCCGGGTCGATGGGCACGCCGTGGCACGGGACGTTGACGAGCAGGACCGGGTGTTCCGGTGAGCCACCTGCCTTCTGGACGTAGTCGTCGAGGACCTGATGCAGGTGCGCGGCGTACGCCGCGGTCCCGAAGGTCACGGTGCGACCGTCGACGAGATGGTCGAACTGCTCGCCGATCCCGAGGAAGACCACGGGGAAGGTCGGCGCTGCCGACGCCAGCTCGGAGGGCCACCGTTCGCTCCACTCGCGGCAGCCCCGCGGCAGCGACCGCCGGTCGCCGGCTACGACGAGCCGCTCGGGGACCAGGCCGCAGCCCAGAGCGGTGCTGCCCGAGACTGTGAGGCCGGGCAGCCAGGTCTGCTGGAATGCCTCGCGCAGCCCGAACGGCACCGAGTCGCCGACCAGGAAGGCCGACTGCGAGCCGGTTCCGACGGCTACCACCGGCACCTTGGTACTGCCGGCGGAGGTCGCGGATACCGCCGGTGCACCCGCCCCGACCGCCAGCGCCGCGACGAGTGCGGTCACCACCGCCCCCGCCACGGCGGCCAGGCGCGGGACCAGGTCGAGGCGGCCCAGCGCACCGTGCCGCACGGGCTGCTCGACGAAGTGGAAGGAAAGCGCCGCCGCGACCGCCGTGACGAACGCCCGGAGCACCAGCAGCGGCACACCGTCCAGGCCGGTGCGGCTGGGGTCGAGGAAGACGTAGACCGGCCAGTGCCACAGGTAGAGCCCGTAGGAGACGACACCGATCGCCACCGCGGGCCGTCGGGACAGGAGCCAGGGCACCGGTCCCGAGCTCCCGGCGGCCGCCGCGACCACCGCGGCCGATGCGGCGGCCACGGCGAGGAACCCACCACGGAACAGGCCGGGTGTGTCGGCGTGCACCTGGGTCAGGGTGACCAGAAGCGCGGCCAGCGCGACGAGTCCCAGAGCAGCGACGACCCGCCGCACCGCGGGACCCGCCAACGGGAGCAGGACGGCGACCGCTCCGCCCAGCAGCAGGCCCTGGGCGCGGGTGTCGGTCCCGTAGTAGACGCGCGAAGGGTCCGCGCCCGGAACCACCAGGACGGCCATCAGCACGGCCGAGGCGACGGCGCCGGCGACGAGAGTCATCGCGGCCGGCCAGCGACGCCCGCGAACGGCAATCAGGACCAGACCGAGCAGCAGGGGGAAGACGAGGTAGAACTGCTCCTCGATCGCCAGCGACCACATGTGCAGCAGCGGGCTCGGGGACTCGAACTGCGCAAAGTACGACCGGTCGGTCGCGATGAAGTGCCAGTTCGCCACGTACGCCAGCGTGGCGAGCAGGTCGTCGCGGGTGGCGCGAGCCTGGTCCTCGGGGCCGGCCCACACCGCGTAGCCAGCTACCGCGACGACCACCAGCAGCAGCGCCGGCAGCAGGCGCCGTGCCCGGCGAAGCCAGAAGTGGCCGAGCCGCAGCGATCCCTGCGCCAGCCACTCGCCGAGCAGCAGGCCGGTGATGAGGTAGCCGCTGAGCACGAAGAAGATGTCCACGCCGAGAAAGCCACCCGGGATCCACCCGACGTTGCCGTGGTAGAGCATTACCGCCACGACCGCGACGGCCCGCAGGCCGTCCAGGGCCGGCAGGTGCGCTGCCGGCGTGGCGGTCCCGGACGGATCGCTCATGTCGTCACCACGAGGTCCCGCCGCCGTAGCACCAGACCGGCCAGGACCAGCAGCAGGTTGATCGAGACGGCCACCGCGAGGATCGCTGCCCCGGAACGGTGGTTGAGCGACATCGCGACGGCCTCGACGGCAATCGCAACCCAGACGAGTCCCTCCGCGCGCCGATCGGTCATCGCCACCGACGACAGCAAGAGCAGCTGCGCCAGTGCGAACAGAGCACCCAGGACGGCGAACGTGACCGGGTAGGTCGCGTGGTCCAGGTACTCGGACCCGGAGGTGGCGCTGATGATCGGCCGGGCGGTCAGTGCTGTCACCAGCACGATCACCCCGCCGATGGCGACAGTGAGGGCCATCGCTCGCACGAGCGCACGCCGGACCCCGGTCCCTGACGCGAGCCGGGGATAGACGAGGACCGTGACGAAGTTCGGCGCCCAGAACGCGGCTTTGGCGAACAGCGAGCCCACGGCGTAGGCGCCGGCCGCGGACGGCTCGAGGAATGCGCGGGCCATCAGCAGGTCCAGGTTGGTGAGCACAAGGACGCCGCCCGTCACGGCGCCGGCGCCCACCAGCTCGCGCCACGGGGGAGCCTCGGCGGCGGTGAGGGACCGGACCGGTCGGTGCAGACCGCAGAGCAGCACCGTCAGGAACAAGGTCAGCACGCCGG
Organism: Actinomycetota bacterium; assembly: GCA_030841195.1. Classification (GTDB taxonomy): domain Bacteria; phylum Actinomycetota; class Actinomycetes; order JACCUZ01; family JACCUZ01; genus JAVEDA01. Next base: position 8,582 of record JAVEDA010000406.1, read on the forward strand.
CCCCGGCCACGGCCAGCAGGATCTGCACGACGCTGCCGCCGAGGGCAGCCACGGTGCCGGCGGCCACCAGCCGCCCTGCTGCCGCCAGCACGTACGCCGTCGCCAGCCGGCCGTAGGCAGAGCGGCCGAGCAGGTCTCCGAAGAGCGCCCCGGTGAGGGTCTGCGGGACCAGGGTGAGGCCGAGCACCAGGGGCGCGGTGAGGCCGTGCAGGTCGAGCGCCGCATTCAGCAGCGGCGACAGGAGCACGCAGATGAGCAGCAGCCCCGCGGTCGTGACCGCGGCGGCCCGAATGCCGCGCAGGTCCCGGCCGGTGCCTGCGGCGGCTGTCCGGCGGGCGACGACCAGCTGCAGTGCCGTGGCCGGGACGTTTCCGATGATGCCGAGAGCGACCAAGGCGGCCAGCTCGCCGTAGACGGCCGGACCCGTGGCGCGGGCGAGCACCGCGGCGGTGACGTACGCGAGTGCGTTGGCGGCGGCGGTTCCCGCGCCCAGCACCAGGGCGGGTGTGGTCAGCCCACCCTGCGGGTCGAGCCGGACCTCGCCCGGATCGCCGACGGGTGGCACGCGTCGGAGAGCACGAGGCGCACCGCCCATTCGTCCTGCCTCCTCGTGCACTTCGGCCGGGCCGAGCCTACGTCACGAGGCTCCGGCCGCGGGTCGAGTGGATAGGGTTCGCACCGAACCGCACGCAGGAGGAACCCGAGAGATGCGCACGCCGCGGTCCATCGTGCTCGTCCTCCTCGGCTGCTGGACACTGCTCGTGCTGGTGGTGCTGCTCAACAGCGCCGGCTCGCTCGCCATCGACATCAAGCCCGAGCTCTACCTGGCTCCGGGACGGATGGTGAGGTTCTTCGCCAACCCGTGGCAGGAGAGCCCGCAGCTGGGCTGGCCGAGCTTCAACGTCGGGCTCGCCCCGGTCCCGGCCGTCGTGGCGGGGCTGCAGGCGCTCGGCCTCTCGCCGGTGCTGTCCATGCGGGTGCTGCGCATCGTGCTCTACACGGTCGCGGGGTGGGGCCTGGCGCGGCTGCACCGGTCGCTCAGCGCGGACGGCGGCACGCCGGCCTCACGGGCAGCCGCAGCCGTGGCGTACGTCGCGAACCCGTACGCCGTGGTAGGCGGCTCGACCCTGGCGGTGCTGCTCCCGTACGCCTTGCTGCCGTGGCAGTCCCTCTTCCTCGTCCGGGCGCTGCGGTCCACCCGGCCGTGGCGCGATGTGGCCGGCTTCGGAATCTGCTTTGCGGCCATGAGCGGCATGAACGCCGGCGTGATCCCGCTCCTGCAGCTGCTGACGGTCCCGTTCCTCGTCTGGTGGGTGCGCCGGGACGCCCGCATCGCCGCACGTCACCTCTGGCGGGTTCTCGCGGCCTGCGCCGGCACCGTCGTCCTCGTCTCCCTCTACTGGCTGGTCCCCTCGGTCATCGGTGCCGGGCAGGGGGTCGCCGTCCTGGAGAACTCCGAGACGGTGGAGGGGATCAACGGGACGTCCTCGCTTGCGGAGGTGCTCCGCGGCCTGGGCTTCTGGGGCATGTACGGGCAGGGAGCCCGTGGGCCCTACCAGCCAGGATTCGCCGACTACCTCACGTCCGGCCCGGTCGTCGTCCTGACGCTGCTGCTGCCCGCGGCCCTCGCCGTCGCCGCCCTGGTGGCCCGTGGGACTGCCCGAGTTGTCGGCCTCGCGCTGCTGACCGTGACGGCTTTGCTCATGGTCGGCCTGTACCCGCCGGACAACCCGTCGCCGCTGGGTCATGGGCTGCAGTGGCTGTTCGAGAACGTCCCGGTGACGGGCGCGTTCCGGACGCTCAACAAGCTCGGGTCGGTGCTGGTGCTCGCGGCGGCCCTGCTGCTCGCGGCTGCCGTCGCGTCCGTGTCGATCCGGCCGGCCGCGAGATGGCGATGGGTTGCCGGCGCTGTCGTCGCGGGCCTTGCCGTCGCCGCTGTCTTCCCCGCGCTCAGCGGCGGGCTGTACCCGCGCGTGCTGGACGTCCCGGGCTACTGGCACGACGCCGCCGACCAGCTGAACAAGGGCCGGCAGGACAGCCGGGTCTGGTTCGTGCCGGGTGCCGTGCAGCCGCACTACCGGTGGGCCACCGACCAGCCGGACGACCTCGCCCTGCCCCTGATCACCGGGCCGAGCCTGGTCCGGACGACCCTGCCCGTGGCCTCGCCGTACGCCGCCAACTTCCTGGCGCAGGTCGACACCCAGCTCAACGAGGACTCGCTCTACCCGGGGTCGCTGTCCGCCGCTGCCCGGTACCTGGGCGTTCGCAATGTGCTGCTGCGCAACGACGTCGTCTGGGAGGACTACTTCGGCGCCCGCCCGGCCACGCTGCAGGGCCTCATCGGCGGCGACCGGGGTCTGCAGCTGGCCGGGCAGTTCGGCTCGCCGGGCGACGGGACCACGGCTGCCGGGGACTCGTCGTCCCTGGCGGCAGTCGAACGCGAGCTCCCGCCACTGCAGGACTTCGCCGTCACGGCCCACCGGCCGATCGTGCGGGCCGAGTCATTGCGCGGCATGGTCGTCGTCGCTGGTGACGCCGGGTCCTTCTCGCCGCTGGTGGCATCGGGGCTGCTGGCCGACGGACAGTCCTTCCGGTACGCCGGCGACCTCACCGCCTCGGCCTTCACCTCCCTCCTCGGTCCGGACCGTCGGCTGGTCCTCACCGACACCAACCGCCGCCGCACCTCGGTGCTCGGCCGGCTCGCCGGCAACCAGGGACCGTTGCTGCCGGCGGGAGCGGATGCCGGCTCCTCCCGCACCCTGTTCGGTCCCCAGGACCAGACCGTGCTCACGGTGACCGGCGGTGCGACGGTGTCCGCCAGCCAGGTCGGCTCGTCGTTTGGCGTCCTCGCCGAGGCCAGTCCGGAGAACGCGCTGGACGGGGACCCGTCGACCTCCTGGCAGTTCGGCGACTTCGGCACGGCCGCTGGGCAGCAGCTGCAGGTCCGGTTCGACCGGCCCCGGCGTCTCGGTCTGGTCCGGATGACCGCCGCGACCCTCGGCACCGTGCAGATCGACCGACTGGGGCTGCGCGCCGGCGGCCGGACCCGTGAGGTCGACGTGGCCGCGGACGCCACGGCTGCCGTCGACCTTGGACAGCGGCCGGTGCGCAGCC
>JAVEDA010000117.1 GCA_030841195.1 Actinomycetota bacterium
AGTCGGACCTCACTGCCACCGTCGACCCGTTCGCCGGGTCCTACGCGGTGGAGGCGATGACCGACGAGCTCGAGGCGAAGATCCGGGAGCTGATGGACACCGTCGAGGAGCTGGGCGGAGCGGTCGCGGCCATCGAGGCCGGGTTCCAGAAGCGCGAGATCGAGCAGTCGGCGTACGACGTGGTGCGGTCGATCGAGGACGGCTCCCGCACCGTGGTGGGCGTCAACCGGTTCCGTCGCGAGGCCGACGAGATCTACGAGCCGCTCCGAGGCGACCCGACCATCGAGGCCCAGCAGGCCGACCGGCTGGCCCGCCTGCGGTCCGAGCGCGACAACGCCGAGGTGGACCGGCACCTGGCGGCCCTGCGGGCAGCGGCCGAGGGCACCGACAACGTTCTCTACCCGATGCACGACGCGCTGCGGGCCCGGGCCACGGTCGGCGAGGTCTGCAACGTGCTCCGCGACGTGTGGGGCGTCCACCACCCCACCGACGCCTTCTGACGCCGGCGGTAGCCCTCGCAACTCCCTCCTCAAAATGATCACGGATCCGTGATCATTGGTGCTCAACCGCGGTGAATTCAGCACGGTAGGTGTAGGTCGAGCGCGGTAGGGCCGGCCGCAACGCCGGGAGCCCGAAGGGCCCGATTGCGCGGCAGGGCCTGGCCGATCGGGCCGGAGCCCGGCGGTAAGGTCGCGCAAGTGACCTCGACCTTCGACCCGCTGCCCGGCGAAGTGCTGCCGCCGGACATCGCGGCTCGGGTGAAGGCGCACCACGACGAGCTGGTGGCCCTGCGCCGCGACCTGCACGCCCATCCCGAGCTCTCCTGGGCCGAGACCCGGACCACCCGCCTGGTGCACGAGCGGCTGCTGGCTGCGGGACTGCGACCGCGGCTGCTGCCGGGCGGCACCGGCCTGGTCTGCGACGTCGGCACCGGCCCCCGGGTGATCGGCCTGCGGGCCGACCTGGACGCGCTGCCGATCGTGGACGAGAAGGCGGTCCCTTACGCCTCGACGGTGCCCGGCGCCTGCCACGCCTGCGGCCACGACGTGCACACGACTGCCCTGCTCGGCGCCGGCCTGGTGCTGGCGGCCCTGGCGGACGAGGGGCTGCTGCCGGGCGCCGCCAGGCTGATCTTCCAGCCGGCCGAGGAGTCGGCCCGCAGCGGCGCACTGGCCGTGATCGCGGCCGGCGAGGCAGCCAACCTGGAGCGGATCTTCGCGCTGCACTGCGACCCGCGCACGGACGTCGGCCGGGTCGGGCTGCGCAGCGGGGCGATCACCGGGTCGGCCGACCAGCTGTTGGTGCGGCTGCACGGGCCGGGCGGGCACACCGCCCGCCCCCAGCTGACCGCGGACCTGGTCTACGCGCTCGGCAAGGTGGTGACCGAGCTGCCGGCAGCCCTGTCCCGCCGGGTCGACCCGCGGGCCGCGCTGAGCGTGGTGTGGGGCCGGATCGGGGCCGGGCGGGTGGCCAACGCCATCCCGGCCGAGGGCGAGGTGGAGGGCACCGTGCGCTGCCTGGACGCCGCCGCCTGGCACGACGCCCCCGCCCTGGTCGAGTCGCTGGTGGCGGACATCGTGTCGCCGTACGGCGTGCGGGCGGAGGTCGTTTACACCCGCAACGTCCCCCCGGTCGAGAACGAGGCGACCAGCATCGAGATGCTCGCCGCCGCGGTGCGCGCCACAGAGGGCCCGGACGCCGTGGTGGGGACCGAGCAGAGCCTCGGCGGCGAGGACTTCGCCTGGTACCTGGAAGGGGTCCCCGGAGCGCTGGCCCGGCTCGGGGTCAGCCGGCCGGAGGTGCCGCTGCACGAGCGGCTCGACCTGCACCAGGGCCGGTTCGACGCGGACGAAAGGGCCATCTCGGTCGGGGCACGGGTGCTTGTGGGCGCAACCTTCGTCGCCTTGGCCTCGTTCTGATAACGGTCTGGTGTGACATCTGGGAGACCGGCCGGAATCACGGCGTCAGGTTGGCTAGAGTGCCCACGCCCGGCCGATCGACGGCCGACCCGGCGCACCGATCGAGTCTGATCGTGTCCCGGCCCCATGGAAGGAGACACCCTTTGCGACGGGTGACCACACTCGCGTCGGCGCTGCTCGCCGGCGCCCTCGTCCTCACCGCCTGCGGCGGTAGCAGCGACACCTCATCGACCGACACGACGCCTGGCACCGGCGACAGCAGCAGCGCCGCGAAGAGCGACCTGAAGGTCGGCCTCGCCTACGACATCGGCGGCCGCGGGGACCAGTCGTTCAACGACGCCGCCGCCGCCGGCCTGGACAAGGCCAAGGCAGACCTCGGCATCGAGACCAAGGAGCTCGAGGCCAGCAACGGCGAGCCGGAGTCCGCGAAGGAGGAGCGCCTGCGGGTGCTCGCCACCGCGGGCTACAACCCGGTGATCGCGGTCGGCTTCGCCTACTCCGGTTCGGTCGCGAAGGTCGCCAAGGAGATGCCGGACACCAAGTTCGCCATCATCGACGACGCGGCAGCCGTGGGCGACAACATCGCCAACCTGCTGTTCGCCTCCGAGCAGGGCTCCTACCTCGTCGGCGTCGCTGCGGCGCTGAAGACGAAGACCAACAACATCGGCTTTGTCGGCGGTGTCGACGTGCCGCTGATCAACACCTTCCAGGTCGGCTTCGAGGCCGGCGTCAAGGCCGCGAACCCGAAGGCGAAGGTTCAGGTCAAGTACCTGACCCAGCCCCCGGACTTCTCCGGCTTCGGTGACCCGGCCAAGGGCAAGACGGCCGCTGCCGGCATGTTCGACGCCGGTGCGGACATCGTGTTCCAGGTTGCTGGCGGGTCCGGCGGCGGCGTCTTCGAGGCCGCTCAGGCTGCCGGTGGCAAGGCCATCGGCGTCGACTCGGACCAGTACAACACCGCCGACCCGAAGGTCAAGGACGTCATCATGACGTCCATGCTCAAGAAGGTCGACGTCGCGGTGTACGACTTCATCACCCAGGTGAATGACGACAAGTTCACCGCCGGCACCACGGTCTACGACCTGGCGAAGGACGGCGTCGGCTACTCCACCAGCGGTGGGCAGATCGACGACATCAAGACCCAGCTCGAGGACTACAAGGCGAAGATCATCTCGGGCGAGATCAAGGTTCCGACCTCGTAGCACGACCGGAGCCGGACCGCGAGTCCGGCGCTGGGCCTACGACCGGGTCCGAGGGGACGGTAGCGTCTCCCCGGGCCCGGTCGCACGTCCGCCCCGAGGCTGTTCTCGAGGAAGGTGCCAGTCATCGCCACGACGAGTGCCACGCCGCCCGTGGCGGCGCAGACGGACGCGGCAGTCGAGCTGCGCGGCATCACGAAGCGGTTCCCCGGCGTGGTCGCCAACCGCGACATCAACATCGTCGTACGACGTGGCCAGGTGCACGCCGTGGTCGGCGAGAACGGGGCCGGCAAGTCGACCCTGATGAAGATCCTCTACGGCATGCAGCGGCCGGACGAGGGCTCGATCTCCGTCGATGGCAAGGAGGTGTCGTTCCACACGCCGGGCGAGGCCATCGACGCCGGCATCGGCATGGTCCACCAGCACTTCATGCTGGCCGACAACCTCACCGTGCTGGAGAACGTGGTGCTCGGCAGCGAGCCGACGAAGGCCGGCATGCTCGACTTCGCGACCGCCCGGCGGCGGATCAACGAGATCTCCGACTCCTACGGGCTGGACATCAGCCCGGACCCGCTGGTCGAGGACCTCGGCGTCGGCGACCGACAGCGGGTCGAGATCCTCAAGGTTCTCTACCGCGGCGCCAAGGTCCTCATCCTCGACGAGCCCACCGCCGTGCTGGTGCCGCAGGAGGTCGACGAGCTCTTCGACAACCTGCGGGACCTCAAGAGCGAGGGACTCACGGTCATCTTCATCTCGCACAAGCTCGACGAGGTGCTCGCGGTGGCCGACGAGATCACCGTCATCCGCCGCGGCACCACCGTCGCGACCGTGGAGCCGTCCAGCGTCACCGCCCGGCAGCTCGCCGAGCTGATGGTCGGCAGCGAGCTGCCCACCCCGGAGACCCGGGAGTCGACCGTCACCGACGAGACCGTGCTGCAGGGTGACGGGCTCACCGTCCGGTCGCCGGACGGCCGGGCCCTGATCGAGGACCTGTCCTTCACGATCCACCGCGGCGAGGTGCTGGGCATCGCCGGCGTCGAGGGCAACGGGCAGGCTGAGCTCGTCGAGGCGGTCATGGGCATGCGGCCGCTCGCGTCCGGCACCATCCAC
>JAVEDA010000118.1 GCA_030841195.1 Actinomycetota bacterium
CGGTCCCGGCTCGGCGTCGTCAACGTCGACGACCCGCATGGCCGCCGGCTGGCCGGGCTCGCCACCGTGCCGGTGGTCACCGTGTCGCCGGCGGGCCACGACCGGGACGCCGACTGGCGGGTGACCCGTCCCGAGCTCGGGCCCATGGGCAGCACCTTCCGCCTGGAAGGACCGGCCGGGCTCGGGGTCGACTGCGCGACCGCGCTGGCCGGCGACTTCAACCTGGCCAACGCCGCGCTCGCCGTGGTGGCCTTGGTGCGCACGGGGGTCGCGCCGGAGGTCGCCGCGGCCGGGGTGGCGTCCTGCCCGGGCGTGCCGGGCCGGATGGAACGGGTCGAGACCGGCGTCGGCGGGCCGCTCGCGCTGGTCGACTTCGCGCACACTCCCGACGCCCTGGACCGGCTGCTGGTCGCGGCCCGCGGCCTGGTCGCCGACGGCGGCCGGGTGGTCGTCGTGTTCGGAGCCGGCGGTGACCGGGACCCGCACAAGCGACCGGCGATGGGGGCGATCGCGGTCCGCGGCGCCGACGTCGTGGTGCTCACCAGCGACAACCCGCGGTCCGAGGACCCGCTGGCCATCCTCGCGGGGATCCGCGGCGGGGCCGACGAGGCACTGGCCGCCGGTGCGGCTGCCCGGCTCGAGCTGGAGCCGGACCGGCGCGCGGCCGTGCGGCTGGCCGCGTCGCTGGCCGGGCCGGGTGACGTGCTGGTGGTGGCCGGCAAGGGCCACGAGACCGGCCAGGAGGTCGACGGCGTGGAGCACCCGTTCGACGACCGGCGGGTGCTGGCCGAGGCGCTGGCGGCGGTCGCCCGGTGATCGCCCTGACCCTGGCCGAGATCGCGCAGATCGTCGGCGGCACGGTCGGGGGTGCTCCCGGCGATGTGCTCGTGACCGCTTCCGCCTTCGCCGACTCGCGGGCGGTCCAGCCCGGTGGGCTGTTCGTCGCCGTCCCGGGCGAGCGGGTGGACGGCCACGACTTCGCCGCGGAAACCGTGGCCGCCGGCGCGGTGGCGGCCCTGGTCTCCCGGCCGGTGCCGGTGCCGCACGTGCTGGTCGACGACACGGTGGTGGCGCTCGGCCGGCTCGCCCGCCGGCAGGTCGACCGGCTGGCGGCCGGCGGGCTGGTCGTGGTGGGGGTCACCGGGTCGTCGGGCAAGACGAGCACCAAGGACCTGCTGGCCTCCGTGCTCGAGCCGCTGGGAGCCACGGTCGCGCCGGCCGGTTCGCTGAACACCGAGATCGGCGTGCCGCTCACCGCCCTGGTCGCCGACGAGGGCACCCGGCACCTCGTCGTCGAGATGGGGGCACGCGGGGTCGGGCACATCGCGTACCTGTGCGGGGTGACGCCGCCACGGATCGGGGTGGTGCTCAACGTCGGGGCCGCGCACGCGGGGGAGTTCGGGTCGAAGGAGAACACGGCCAAGGCGAAGAGCGAGCTGGTGGCCGCCCTGCCGGCGGCTGCCGACGGCGGGGTGGCGGTGCTCAACGCGGACGACCCGCTGGTCGCCGCGATGGCCGGCGTCACGCCCGCGCGGGTGGTGGCCTTCGGGCTCGGGCCGGACGCCGGGGTGCGGGCCGAGGAGGTGCGGCTGGACCCGGTCGGGCGGCCCTCGTTCCTGCTGCGGGCCGGCGACCTCGAGCCGGTCGAGGTCACCCTGCCGCTGCACGGCGCCCACCATGTCGGCAACGCCCTGGCCGCGGCTGCCGTGGCGCTGGAGCTGGGGGCGACGCCGGCCGGGGTGGCCGACGCCCTGGCCACCGCCGTCCCGCGGAGCCGCTGGCGGATGGAGGTGGTCGAACGGCCCGATGGGGTCACCGTGGTCAACGACGCCTACAACGCGAACCCGGACTCGGTGCGGGCCGCCCTGGCCGCGCTGGCCGCGATGGCGAACGGCCGGCGGACCTGGGCCGTCCTCGGCGAGATGGCCGAGCTCGGCGCGGCATCCCCCGCCGAGCATGAGGAGATGGGCAGACTGGCACGCAGGTCGGGCGTCACGCGCCTGCTGGTCGTGGGCGCAGGCGCTCACGGGGTGCACAGCGGCGCTCTCGCCGAGGGCGCCGTCGACGGAGAGGGGAGCATCGTCGTGGCCGACGTGCCCGCCGCTCTCGAGCTGCTCACCGCCGCGCTGCGCCCGGGGGACCTCGTGCTGGTGAAGGCCTCGCGCAGCAGCGGGCTGGAGCGGCTGGCCGAGGGGCTGCTCGGATGAGACAGGTCCTGCTCGCCGCGTCCCTCGGCCTGATCGTGACGCTGTTCGGCACGCCGGTGGCCATCAGGCTGCTGATCCGACGCGGCTACGGCCAGCTGATCCGCGACGACGGCCCGACCTCGCACCACACCAAGCGCGGTACGCCGACGATGGGCGGCGCCGTCATCATCATCGGCACCCTGCTCGGCTACTTCGGCGCCCACCTCATCACCTGGCGGGACACGACCGTCTCGGGCCTGCTCGTCCTCTTCCTGATGACCGGGCTCGGCATCGTCGGCTTCCTGGACGACTACATCAAGGTGGCCAAGCAGCGCAGCCTCGGGCTGCGGGCCTGGGCCAAGCTGACCGGGCAGATGCTGATCGCTGTCACGTTCGCGATCCTCGCCCTGCAGTTCCCGGACCCGAACGGGTTCACGCCGGCGTCCACCGAGATCTCGTTCATCCGGGACACCGGGGTCGTGCTGGGCGGCGTCCTGTTCGTCGTCTGGGCGTACGTGATGATCGCCGGCACCTCCAACGGCGTGAACCTCACCGACGGCCTGGACGGGCTGGCCACCGGCACCTCGGTGATGGTGTTCGCGTCCTACGTGCTGATCGGCATCTGGCAGTTCGGCAACGCCTGCCCCGGGGCCGCGGGCAAGTGCTACGAGGCCCGCGACCCGCTGGACCTCGCGGTGGTGGCTGCGGCGGTGATGGGGGCCTGCTTCGGCTTCCTGTGGTGGAACGCGTCCCCGGCGAAGATCTTCATGGGCGACACCGGCTCGCTCGCCCTCGGCGGCGCGCTGGCCGGCATCGCCATCCTCAGCCGGACCGAGCTGCTGCTGGTGCTCGTCGGCGGCTTGTTCGTGCTCATCTCGCTGTCGGTGATCGTGCAGGTCGGCTTCTTCAAGCTGACCGGCCGGCGGGTGTTCCGGATGGCGCCGTTACAGCACCACTTCGAGCTGGTGGGCTGGGGCGAGGTCACCATCGTCATCCGGTTCTGGATCATCGCCGGGCTGCTGGTGGCCCTCGGGCTCGGTGTCTTCTACGCCGAGTGGGTCACGGGCGCGGGGGCGTGAAGCTCGACGGCACCCGGGTCTGCGTCGCCGGGCTGGGCGTCACCGGCCCGTCGGCGGTGCGGGCGCTGCTCGCGCAGGGCGCGCAGGTGGTGGCGGTCGACGGCCGCGACGGCGACCGGGAGCGCGCGCTGGCCGACGAGCTGCGGTCGGCCGGTGCCGAGGTCCGGCTGGGCGACGGCGACACGCTGCCGGACGGCGTGGCCCTCGTCGTCACGTCGCCCGGCTGGCGGCCGGACGCGCCGCTGCTGGCCGCCGCGGCTGCCCGGGAAGTCCCCGTCTGGGGTGACGTCGAGCTGGCCTACCGGCTGCGCCCGCCCGGTCAGGAGTGGCTCGGGGTCACCGGCACCAACGGCAAGACCACGACCGTGCAGATGCTCGCGTCGATCCTCCGGGCGGCCGGCCACCGCGCGGTCGCGACGGGCAACGTCGGCTTCCCGGTCCTGGATGCCGTGCTCGCCGACCCGCCGTACGACGTGCTGGCGGTGGAGGTGTCGAGCTTCCAGCTGCACTGGACCTCCACCGTCGAGTTCGTCTCCGGCGCGGTCCTGAACATCGCGCCCGACCACCTCGACTGGCACGGGTCGCTGGAGGCGTACGCCGCCGACAAGGCGCTCGTCTGGCGCAGCGACTGGTACGCCGTCTACAACGCCGACGACCCGATCGTGTCAGCGCTCGCGGCGCGCATCGCGGACACCCAGTCGTTCTCCCTGAGCCCGCGGGCCGGCTTCGCGCTGGTCGGCGACCAGCTGGTCGACCGCGGGATCGGCACCGACCCCGGCGAGGAGGTCGTGCGCGTCCCCGACGGCGGTGTCGTGCTGGCCGAGCGCAGCGACATCCCGGTGCCCGGGCTGCACAACGTGGCGAACGCGCTGGCCGCCGCCGCCCTCGCGCGCTGCCTCAACAGCGCGACCGGCGGCCGGCTCGCGGTCCACCCGGCCGATGTGCGGGCCGGGCTGCGCGCGTTCAATCCAGGCGCGCATCGCATCGCCCACGTCGCCACGGTCGACGGCGTCGAGTACGTCGACGACTCCAAGGCGACCAACGCGCACGCTGCCGCGGCGTCGCTGTCGGCGTACCCCTCGGTGGTGTGGGTCGCGGGCGGCCTGGCCAAGGGCGCGACCTTCGACGAGCTGGTGACCGGTGCGGCCGCTCGGCTGCGCGGCGCCGTGCTGATCGGCCGGGACCGGGCGCTGATCGCGGAGGCGCTCGCGCGACACGCGCCCGAGATCCCGGTCGTCGAGGTCACCGGCACGGACACTGGTCCGATGCAGGTCGCTGCCGTGATGGACGACGTCGTGCGCGCTGCCGCGGCGCTCGCGCGCCCCGGCGACACCGTGCTGCTCGCGCCCGCGTGCGCGTCGATGGACATGTTCCGCGACTACGCCGAGCGCGGCGACGCCTTCGCGGACGCCGTGCGCCGGCTGCCCGGCGTACGGCCCACGCCGTGACCACGATCACCTCCGACCCCGGGCTGCGCGCGCCGGCCGGCTCGCCGGCTGCTGCCGCCGAGAAGCCGGTCTCGCTGCTGCAACGGCCGGCCACGCCCTACTACCTGCTGCTCGGCGCCAGCACCCTGCTGCTGGTGCTCGGCCTGGTGATGGTGTTCTCGGCGTCCAGCGTCGTGGCGTTCGCGTTCATGGACTCCTCGATGGCGATCGTCAGCAAGCAGGCCATGTGGGTGGTGATCGGGCTGCCGCTGACCTGGTGCGCGTCCCGGCTGCCGCCGAAGCTGTGGCGGATGGTCGCCTACCCGGCGCTGGTGACGTCGCTCGCGCTGCTGGTGCTCGTCGTCGTCGCGGGCACCGAGGTCAACGGCAACAAGAACTGGCTGGACTTCGGCGGGCCGTTCCGGATCCAGCCGTCCGAGCTGGCGAAGCTGTCGCTGGTGCTCTGGGGCGCCGACCTGCTGGCCCGCAAGGAGCGGCTGCTCGGCCAGTGGAAGCACCTGCTGGTGCCGATGCTGCCGGTCGGCGGCCTGATCCTGGTGCTCGTCCTGCTCGGCGGCGACCTCGGCACCGCGATCATCATCGCGGCCGTGCTGGGCGCGCTGCTGTGGGTGGCCGGGGCGCCGCTGCGGCTCTACGCCATGGCCTCGGTGCCGGCGCTGCTGGTCATCACCTGGATGGTGAACACCCGGTCGACCCGGATGTCGCGGATCACCGTGTGGCTGCACCCGGACCAGGCCGACCCGCTCGGCAACGGGCTGCAGGCGCTGCACGGCAAGTTCGCGCTGGCCTCGGGCGGCTGGTGGGGCGTGGGCCTGGGCGGGTCCAAGGAGAAGTGGGGCGCCCTCCCGGAGGCGCACACCGACTTCATCTTCGCGATCATCGGCGAAGAGCTCGGCCTGGTCGGCACTCTCGCGGTGCTCGGCCTGTTCGGCGTGATCGGCTACGCCGGGCTGCGGGTCGCGCTCGAGGCCACCGAGCCCTTCGTCCGCTATGCCGCGGCGGGGATCACGGCCTGGGTGATCGTGCAGGCCCTGGTCAACATCGGCGCGGTGCTCGGGCTGCTGCCCATCACCGGGGTGCCGCTGCCGCTGGTGTCGTACGGCGGCTCGGCCCTGGTCCCGACGATGCTCGGCCTGGGCATGCTGCTGTCCTTCGCCCGGCCGCGTGGCGTCCGGCGGCGGCGTCGCCTGCTCCGGCGGCTGGCCCGCCGGCAGGCGAGGTAGGGCGTGCACGTCGTCGTCGCCGGGGGAGGGTCCGCCGGCCACATCGAGCCTGCCCTGGCCTTCGCTGACGCGGTCATGCGCCGCGACCCGTCGGCCGAGGTGACGGCGCTTGGCACCGAGCGCGGCCTGGACACCCGGATCATCCCGGCCCGCGGCTACCGGCTGGCCCTGATCCCGCCCGACCCGAACCCGCGCCGACCCGGCCGCGACCTGCTCGCCGTGCCCGGTCGGCTGGGGGCCGCCGTGGCGGCGGCGGCCGACGTGCTGCGCGAGCCGCGGGCCGACGTGCTGGTGGGCTTCGGCGGGTTCGTGTCCGGCCCCGCCTACCTGGCGGCCCGCCGCCTC
>JAVEDA010000120.1 GCA_030841195.1 Actinomycetota bacterium
GGTCCGGCCGGGCGGCGGCCTGGGTCGCGTAGGCGGCCCAGCCCTCGCGCTCCCCTTCCGGGAAGGCGGCCAGGGGCTCGTAGATGCGCAGGTAGGCGGCGTAGGGGTTGGGCAGCGGGCGCGGCACGTAGCGCATGCTAGGTGACGCATAGGGTGACGCCGTGTCCAGCACCGCAACCGGACCGGTCTTCGGACCCCACCCGGGCGCACCGCACGCCCACGAGCAGGTCGTCTTCGGCGCCGACGAGGCCACCGGGCTGCGGGTGATCGTCGGCATCTACTCCACCGCGCTGGGCCCGGCGCTGGGCGGCACCCGGTTCTACCCGTACGCCGGGGAGGCCGAGGCGCTGGCCGACGTGCTCGAGCTGTCCCGGGCGATGGCCTACAAGAACGCGCTGGCCGGCCTCGACCACGGCGGCGGCAAGGCCGTGATCATCGGCGACCCGGTGGTCGACAAGTCGGAGTCGTTGCTGCTGGCCTACGGCCGGCTGCTGGAGGGCCTGGGCGGGCGCTACGTCACGGCCTGCGACGTCGGCACCTACGTGGCGGACATGGACGTGGTGGCGCGGGCCACCCGGTTCGCGACGGGGCGGTCCCCGGACCAGGGTGGCGCCGGAGACTCGTCGGTGCTCACGGCGTACGGCGTGTTCCAGGGCATGCGGGCCGGCGCCGAGCACCTCTGGGGCGCACCCACGCTCGCCGGGCGGACGGTGGGCGTCGCGGGGGTCGGCAAGGTCGGCCGGCACCTGGTGGGGCACCTGGTCGAGGACGGTGCCGCCGTGGTGGTCGCCGACGTGTCCCGAGCGGCCGTCGAGGCCGTCCGTGCGGTCTACCCGGGCGTCGAGGTGGTCGACGACACCGAGGCGCTGGTGCGGGCCGACCTGGACGTCTACTCGCCGTGCGCGCTGGGGCACGCGCTCACCGACGAGGTCGTGGCCCTGCTGTCGGCCCGGCTGGTCTGCGGCGGCGCCAACAACCAGCTGGCTCATCCGGGGGTGGAGGACCTGCTGGCCGCGCGCGGCATCCTCTACGCGCCTGACTACTGCGTGAACGCGGGCGGGGTGATCCAGGTCGCCGACGAGCTGCACGGCTTCTCCTTCGAGCGGGCGCATGCCAAGACCGCCGAGATCTTCGGGACCACGGCCCGGGTGCTGGCGACCGCCGCCGACGAGGGGATCTCGCCGGCCACCGCAGCCGACCGGCTGGCGGAGCGGCGGATGGCGGGGGCCGGAGAGGCTGTCGGGAGATCGACCGGGTGACGGTCAGTCAGTGGGATGGGCGGAACACCCTGCGGGCATGTACCGTTGCGCCTACGAAGAGACACTGAACCCGGGGCCGTCACGCGCTGGCCGCCCCGTTCACTATGAGGGGGTCGAGCCATGGGGCGCGGCCGAGCCAAGGCGAAGCAGACCAAGGTCGCGCGCGAGCTGAAGTACAGCTCGCAGGGAACCGACTTCGAGGCACTGCAACGGGAGCTCGCTTCAGGATCCGTCGACCGGTCCGAGATGACCGAGGCGGACAAGGACGAGTACGACGAGTGGGCCGCCGACAAGCGCTGACCCGCACCACCTCTGCCGCCAGCGCCAAATGATCACGGTTCCGTGATCGTTGGTGCTCAACCGCGGTGAATTCGTCGCGGTAGGCATGTGTTGATCACGGTTCCGTGATCATTTGCGGCGGGTGGCGGAGGTGTCGCACGCTGCGACGGCGGCTGCGTCAGGCCGGGTGGCTGCCGTGCAGGGTGACGGTGCCGTCGCCGCCGGTCACTGAGCCGAGCACCCAGGCGGGCAGGCCGCGGTCGGTGAGCAGCTCGACCGCGCGGTCGGCCGCCCCGGGAGCCACCACAGCCACCATCCCGATGCCCATGTTGAGGGTGCGCTCGAGCTCGTCCTGCGCGACGGCGCCCACCCCGGCGACCAGCCCGAAGACCGGCTGCGGGGTCCAGGTCGCCCGGTCGACGGTGGCCGACAGGTGCGCCGGCAGCACCCGGGCCAGGTTCGCGGCCAGCCCGCCGCCGGTGACATGGCTGAACGCGTGCACCTCCACGCCGGTGGCGGGGTCGATCAGGGCCAGGCAGTCCCGGGCGTAGATCCGGGTCGGCTCGAGCAGCTCGTCGACCAGCGGCCGGCCCAGCTCGGGGACCTCGCGGTCCAGCGCCCAGCCCGCCTGGGTGAGCAGCACGTGGCGTACCAGGGAGTACCCGTTGGAGTGCAGCCCGCTGGCCGCCATCGCCACCAGCACGTCACCGTCGCGGACCCGGTCGGCGCCGAGCAGCCGGTCGGCCTCGACGACGCCGGTCCCGGCGCCCGCCACGTCGTACTCGTCCGGCCCCAGCAGGCCCGGGTGCTCCGCGGTCTCGCCGCCGATCAGCGCGCAGCCGGCCAGCACGCAGCCCTCGGCGATCCCCTTGACGATCGCCGCGACCCGCTCCGGCACGACCTTGCCGCAGGCGATGTAGTCGGTCATGAACAGCGGCTCCGCGCCGCACACCACCAGGTCGTCCACCACCATGCCGACCAGGTCGTGGCCGATCGTGTCGTGCCGGTCGGCGGCCGCGGCGACGGCCACCTTGGTGCCGACCCCGTCGGTCGAGGTCGCCAACAGCGGACGCCGGTACGACGTGAGCAGGCTGGCGTCGAAGAGCCCGGCGAAGCCACCGATACCGCCGACGACCTCCGGCCGGGTCGCTTTCGCCACCCACGCCTTCATCAGGTCGACCGCGCGGTCGCCTGCCTCGATGTCGACCCCGGCCGCGGCATAGCTCGTCATGGGCGGGTGAGCGCGTCGGCGGCGCCGGCACCGCCGACCAGCGAGGGCGCCGATGCGGGCAGCGCGTGCCCGGCCGAGGGCGGGCGGACCACCGGCTCCAGCTCCAGCAGGTGCTTGCCGAGCAGCTCGGGCTCAGGCAGCGGCACCGGGTAGACGCCGTCGAAGCAGGCCCGGCACAGGTTCTCGACGGGCTGCTCGGTGGCCTCGACCAAGCCCTCCAGGGAGATGTAGGCCAGCGAGTCGGCGTCGATCGAGACGCGGATCTCCTCGACCGTCAGCCCGTTGGCGATCAGCTC
>JAVEDA010000121.1 GCA_030841195.1 Actinomycetota bacterium
CATCTGGCTCGGCGACCGCGACGGCGTCCGGACGCCGATGCAGTGGACCCCGGACCGCAACGCGGGGTTCTCCACCAGCAACCCCGGGCAGCTCTTCCTACCGGTGATCATGGACCCGATCTACGGCCACCAGGTGACCAACGTCGAGGCCCAGCTCGCCAGCTCGACGTCGCTGCTGCACTGGACCCGTCGGATGATCGAGGTGCGCAAGCAGAACCCGGCCTTCGGGCTCGGCACCTGGGAAGACCTCGGCGGCTCCAACCCCAGCGTGCTGTCCTTCGTCCGCGCCTTCGGCGACGACGTCGTCCTCTGCGTCAACAACCTGTCCCGCTTCCCGCAGCCGGTCGAGCTCGACCTGCGCCGGTGGGAGGGCTGCCACCCGGTCGAGCTGCTGGGCACCGTGCACTTCCCGCAGATCGGCGAGCTGCCCTACCTGCTGACGCTCGCCGGTCACGGGTTCTACTGGTTCCGCCTGACGTCTCCGGAAGGAGTGCTCTGATGTCCGCGCCGGACACGCCCGACCCGCCCGACCGACTCGAGCTCGCCGGCTACCTGGGCCGGCAGCGCTGGTTCGCCGGCAAGGGACGCAACTGGCAGGTCGCGGGGGCAGCGACCGTCGGTGAGCTGGCGCCCGGCGTGCGGATCGACACCGTCACCGTCAAGTACGACGACGGGGGCACCGAGACCTACCAGGTCCCGCTGGTGGCGTACCCAACGCCGCAGGAGCAGCTCGCGCATGCCTACGTCGGCGAGGAGAGCGAGGTGGACGGCAGCCGGCGCCATCTCTACGACGCGCTGCAGGACAAGGACGCCACCGTGCACTGGTTCGAGGGCGTCGCCGAGGGGCGCACCGTCGGCAACCTGGCGTTCCACCGTGACCCCACGATCAGCGAGCTCCCACCGGGCGGCCCTTCGATCGTCGTCGGGGCCGAGCAGAGCAACACCTCGGTCATCTTCGGCGACACGGTGATCGTCAAGGTCTTCCGCAAGGTCTCGCCGGGCATCAACCCAGACATCGAGGTGCACGCCGCCCTGGCCGCCGCCGGGAGCACCCACATCGCGGCGCCGCTCGGCTGGCTCGAGGGCAGCTGGACCGATGCGACCGGTGAGCGGGTCACCGCCAGCCTGGCGATGGCCCAGTCGTTCCTCAAGGACGCCACCGACGGCTGGGAGATCGCCCTCACCAGCGTCCGCGACCTCTACGCCGAGGCGGACCTGCACGCGGACGAGGTGGGTGGCGACTTCGCGGGCGAGGCGCAGCGACTCGGCGCCGCCACGGCCGAGGTGCACGCGGCGCTGGCAGTGGCGCTGCCGACCGGCCGGCTGGAGGGCAAGGACCTCGACGACCTCGCCGACGGCATGCGGACCCGGCTGGAGCGCACCGCCACGGAGGTGGCCGAGCTCACGCCGTACGTGGAGGCGCTGCGCACGGCCTTCGACGACCTGGCCGCGCTGGACACTCCCGTCGAGGTGCAGCGCGTCCACGGCGACTTCCACCTGGGTCAGGTGATGCGCACCCTGGACGGCTGGAAGCTGCTCGACTTCGAGGGCGAGCCGGCTCGCCCGCTGGCCGAGCGGCGCGGCCTCGAGTCGCCGGTCAAGGACGTCGCGGGGATGCTGCGCTCGTTCGACTACGCGGCGCGGCACCTGCTCGCCGACCACCCGTTCGACCCGCAGCGCGAGTACCGCGCCACCGAGTGGGCAGAGCGCAACAGGGACGCCTTCTGCGCCGGGTACGCCCGGGCCGGAGGGGCCGACCCACGCATGCAGCCCGTGCTGCTGCGCGCCTTCGAGACCGACAAGGCGGTCTACGAGGTGCTGTACGAGGCCCGCAACCGGCCGAGCTGGCTGCAGATCCCGATGGCGGCGATCCGCAGGCTCGCCGCCGCAGACGCCCGAGTGAGCGAATGAGGTTGACGCCATGAGCACCCGACCCCCGGCCGGCGCCCCCACGCCGCCCACCACGACCGGCCCGTCGGTGTCCACCTCCGGCCCGGTGGCCCAACCAGTCCCGGACGAGGAGCTGCACCGGCTCGTCTCCGGCGTCCACCACGACCCCCACTCCGTGCTCGGCCCGCACCCGCACACGGGTGGGATCACCGTGCGCACCCTCCGGCCGTGGGCCACCGAGGTCACGGTCGCCGTGGGCGCGGACCGGCACCCCATGCGGCACGAGAGCTACGGCGTCTGGGTGGCCGTGCTGCCGATGGCGGAGGTGCCCGACTACCGGCTCGAGGTGGCCTACGACGGCCCGGCCCGGACCGTCGACGACCCTTACCGCTTCCTGCCCACCCTCGGCGAGATCGACCTGCACCTCATCGGTGAGGGCCGGCACGAGGAGCTGTGGCGGGTGCTGGGGTCTCACACCCGCTCCTACGAGGGCATCGCGGGGACCGTGCAGGGCACGTCCTTCGCAGTCTGGGCGCCGAGCGCCCAGGGCGTGCGGCTGACCGGCGACTTCAACTACTGGGACGGGCGGGCGCACCCGATGCGCGCGATGGGCTCCACCGGAGTCTGGGAGCTGTTCGTCCCCGGGCTCGGCGACGGCACGCACTACAAGTTCGAGGTGCTCGGCAAGGACGGGGTCTGGCGGCAGAAGGCCGACCCGGTCGCGTTCCGTGCGGAGGTCCCCCCAGCGACTGCCTCGGTCGTCTTCACCTCGGACTACGAGTGGGGCGACGACGCGTGGCTGAAGCAGCGCGAGCACACTGACGCGCTGCGCTCGCCGATGAGCACCTACGAGGTGCACCTCGGCTCGTGGCGCCAGGGCCTGTCCTACCGCGAGCTGGCCGAGCAGCTGGTCGGGCACGTGACGTACCTCGGGTTCACCCACGTCGAGCTGATGCCGGTGGCGGAGCACCCGTTCGGGGGCTCGTGGGGCTACCAGGTGTCGTCGTACTTCGCGCCGACCTCGCGGTTCGGCAACCCGGACGACTTCCGCTACCTGGTCGACACGCTGCACCAGGCCGGCATCGGCGTCATCGTCGACTGGGTGCCCGCGCACTTCCCCAAGGACGCGTGGGCGCTGGCAAACTTCGACGGCACCGCGCTCTACGAGCACCCCGACCCGCGCCGCGGCGAGCAGAAGGACTGGGGCACGCTCGTCTTCAACTTCGGCCGCACCGAGGTACGCAACTTCCTGGTGGCCAACGCGCTGTACTGGCTCGAG
>JAVEDA010000483.1 GCA_030841195.1 Actinomycetota bacterium
CGGACGGTCCGCCGCTGACCGAGAAGACGCCGACGACCGAGTCGCCAGCAGTCGGGGCGATGCCGAGCGCGACGAGCGCCCCGCGGGAGAAGCCGCCGAGGACGACCCTCCGGGCGCCAGCCGTCACCAGCGCTCCGGTGGCGGTCGTCATGGCCCGCGGGTAGGGATCGCGCCACTCGAAGAGAGCCACGTGGTAGCCCCGGCCGGCCAGCTCCCGGCCGTACGGCAGCATCTGGCAGATGCCGCCGTTGGCCTGCCCGCCGAGCACGACACCGCGGGGCCCGCTCCCCAGCAGGAGCACCGGTGTGACAGCGCCGGGGCCGCTCGCCGCCTGGCTGAACTCGCCTTCGTCCGGTTCCGCGCACAGCGGTCGGCTGATGCCACCAGAGACCGACGGCGAGGCTGAGCCGGACGCCGCATCCGATCGGGACCCGTGGCTCGCATCGGCCGGGACGTTCGCCGCGTCAGGTCCGGAGCCGCAGCCGACGATCAGCGACGCCAGCAGCGCCGCGCACACGGCCGCAACCGCTGGTCTTCGGCGTGAGTGCACGAGGGCTCCTCCCAGAAACCAGGTACTGCGATCTCGCAGTACCTTGGCCTGGCATAGTGATGCGAGATCGCAGTTCCTGTCAAGGAGGCGTGGTGGCCGACCGGCCTGACGACGTGAATGCGCTGTTCAGCATCTGGCTGGTAGCCCGGGCTACCACCGACCTGTTGGACCGGGCGCTTGCTTCGAGTGGCCTGACCGCCGACGAGTACGGCGCCTACTCGGTGCTCGTCCGGGAGGGGAGCCTCACGCCGTCACAGCTCGCCGAGTGGATGGCGGCGCCGGCGACCACCGTCTCGAGCTACCTGAAACGGTTCGAGGCCCGCGGACATGTCCGTCGAGCGCGAGACGCCGACGACCGTCGCTCCTCCCGCGTCACCTTGACCGCGGCGGGCAGGCGGACCCACCGGGCCGCGGCGGCCCGCTTCCGGCCGGCGCTCGCCGCCGTGGTCACCGCGCTGGGCGACGACGAGGCACGGGTGCAGCAGTCCCTGCTGCGGCTGCGTGGGGCCATCGACGAGGTGCGGTCGCGCCTCTGACCGGCCGGCGTGGCCGGCGCACCAAGGACATCACCGCCGCAGTGTTGCGCCGGTGGAGGCGAGGACGTCGTCCATGGGTTGACTGGTCGCCACCTCTGGCTCGTCCTGCCGACGGCGACCGGCGACCCGCAAGGCCGCGACCGTCAGCGCGACGCCGAGTGCGAGCCCGACCAGGCCCCAGATCGGTCCGCTCGCGCCGTCGGCAGCGGCAGGCCCGGTGGCCGCCCGCGAGATCGGCGTTGTGGTCGGCTGGACGGCCGCCGGGCTCGCGGGCGGGGCCACATCGGCCGGCGGAGCGGCGGCAGTGTCGTCGAGGAGTCCGAGTCGCGTGAGCAGGATCATCAGCGGCTTGCCCTGGGTGACGGTGTGCCACCGGACCGGGCTGGACCAGATGTCACCGTTTCCGTCGAACGACATCTGGCTGGCGATCCACGGGCCGCCGGGCGCATCCAGGTAGATGCGGTCGACCCGCCAGACCGAGACGTCGTGGATCAGCCAGGTCACGGTGACCTCGGTGCCGATGGCGTGTTCCTCACCAGCCGCCGCGTCGGAGGAGCTGCCGGAGTCGTCGACCAGGCCGGAGAGCTCCTCGTAGTCCGCCTGCCCCGCGTAGAGCGACGCGGTGCGGCCCTCCGCGGGCGCGACCAGCAGCACGCTGGTCGGGCCACCCGCGGCAGCCGGCCCGGCCAGCGCCGGCGACAGGAGCACGGAAGCGAGCAGGGCGAGAGCGGCGTGACGTGGGCGCATGACGGTTCCTCGGGTCGGCTGCCCGGGTTACACCGCTGCGCCGCGTCCGGTTCCCGCGCTCAGCCCGCCGGCGGCACGGACTCGGCGATCGCGATCGCCTGCTGCTGGCTGAACTCGCCCTCGAGGCGCAACGTGGTGGCGCCCCGCTCCCAGATCAGCGTCCGGCCGCCGAGCCGCGCGGTCTCGCGCCGACGGCTCCCGTCCGGCCCGAGCAGGACCACCCGGTGCGGCCGGTCGAACCAGAGCGCCGTGGCACCCGAGACGTCGGTGAAATCGACCCCCGGCGCGGACTTCGCAAAGGCGTAGTCGAGCCGCCCGTCGAACTGGTCCAGCCGCACTGTGCCAGTCGTGGGCCGGGTCCAGGTCATCGACAGCACCCGGTGGTCGGCCGACACCTCCACGCCCTCCGGCGCCCCGAGGTCGGCGGGCACCGCGACCTCGAAGGTCACCAGCCGCCGGGCCTGGTCGAGCGACATCGTGGTCCCCGCCGTCGGGGGAGGCGGTGCGTGCGACGGCCGCGGCGACGGGTCATGCCGTACGACGACGCCGCCGAACCCGAACCAGTCCGCCACTGCTGCGCGCACCGGCGGCGTCACCAGCAGCGCCAGCAGGACTGCGGTCACCACCAGCACGAGACGGCGGCGCGGCCGCCGAAGCCGAAGGGCGCCCGTCGAGGGTGCGGGCAGCGCGGCCACCCGGGTCATGACGGCCGCGGTCAGCACCGCCCCGTCGTCTGGTGGGGCAACCGCCCGGCCGAGCGCTTCGAGGTCGGCCACCAGGACGTCGCGCGGGTCACGCTCCACGGCGTACCTCCGAAGTGATCTCGTCCGTGGACTGCGCGGGCTCCGCGAGCACGCCGGCCAGCCGGTCGAGGGCGCGGTGCAGCCGGGACTTCACCGTGCCCCGCGGCCAGCCGAGCACGGCCGCGGTCTCGGCCTCGTCCAGGTCCAGCAGGTAGCGGCAGGTCACCACCCGGCGGTGCGGGTCGGAGAGCTGGGCCAGCGCCCGGACCAGCTCGGCCCGGCGCTCACCGGAGAGCGCGGCCGAGGCGGGCTCGTCGAGGGTCGCCGCCAGCAGCAACGGCTCGGTGCGCACCCAGGCCGACCGCTCCCGGGCCGCGCGCCGGCCCGCGGCCCGATGCAGGTTGCGGGTCTCGTTGGCCACGATCTGCAGCAGCCACGGCCGGAACGGCGAGCCGGTGCGGAACCGGCCGAGCCCCGCGTAGGCCTTGACGAATGCCTCCTGCACGACGTCCTCCGCCTCCGCGCCGGCACCGAGCAGCGCGGCGGTGCGGACCGCCGCCGGGGCATGCCGACGCACCAGCTCCGCGTACGCGTCGCGGTCACCCGCGCGTACCCGCGCCAGCACCTCCGCCTCGTCACCCTCGACGCTGATCGGCACCTCCTCACCTGCTGCCGTGTCTACACCGCCGCAGGGCGAGAGGTTCCCACGCGGGGCCTGGAGATCCTTGTAACCGGTGGTCGGCCACTGGCGTCCCTGGGGTGATGGGGGGGCTGAGCCGATGGCCACGACCGAAGCACAGCTGGGGAGGACCCGCACCGTCAACGACTCCGGACCGCAGGCGGCGGCCGTGCTCCCGGCGATGCACGTGCTGGTCCTCGGGTTGTCGGCGGGCGTGGTGGCCCAAGGCGGCTACCACGGTCCCGGTCGGCTGGTGCTGGTCGTGGCTGTCGGCGCGGCCGGCGTCCTGGCCCTGGCCGGCGTCCGGCTGCAGGCCGCCGAGCTGAGGTCACCGATCGTTCTGGCCGCTGTGGGCCTGGCGGCGTGGGCGCTGGTCCGCGGCGCTGCGTCGCCGCAGCGTCTGTCCGGCGGGCCGCTCGCTCTGCTGCTCGTGGGAGTCGTCACCGTCGTCCTGGTCGTCGCTCGCCTGGAGCCGCGGCAGCGGGACGAGCTGGTTCGCGGCCTGACGGTGCTCGGGGTGGTGGTCGCGGCCACGGGATGGATCGGCGTCGTCTGGCACCGCGAGCCGTGGGGGCTGTCGAACGACGAGGTCTGGCGCGCAGCGTCCAGCCTGACCTACGCCAACGCCGCCGCGGCTGTCCTCGTCCCGCTCCTGCTGCTGTCCGTCGGCCGGCTGATGGCGCGCCCGCAGGACGGCGGTCTGGCGGTCGCGACCGCCGCGATGCTCGTCGGTGCGGCGGCCACGTTGAGCCGGGCCGGCGCCGTCTCGCTCGGGTGCGGTGCTCTCGTCCTCGTCGTGCTCGCAGGGCCGCGCCGGGTGTTGTCCGCAGCTGCTGCGCCGCTGCTCGGCGCCGCGATCGCCGGAGCCGGCATGAGCGGCTCACTGTCACTGGGATCTGCGCCGGGCCGGCCGGTCGCGGTCGTGGCCATGGCCGTGGGGCTGTGCAGCGCCGCCGCCGCGATCCGTCTGCACGCGCCGGCCAAGGCCTGGGTCCTCGCAGCCGTGCTCGGGCTGGGGGTCGCCGCGCTGGTCGGTGTGCACGGGCAGTGGTCCTCGGTGTCGGCGGTGCTCGCCGTGCGGGTCGAGGCCGGCTCGTCCCCTCGGGTTCACGTCGCCGAGGCGGCCCTGAACCTGGTCGGGGAGCACCCCCTGGCCGGCGTCGGCCCCGCAGCGAGCCCGGTCACCTGGCCGGGTGCGAACGGCTCGGTGCAGGCGATGCGCTACCTCCACGACGAGTACCTCGAGGTCCTGCTGGCGCTGGGGGCACCCGGTCTCGCCCTGCTCCTGGCGCTGCTTGCCGCGGCGGCCGCGACGCTGCGCAGGGCGCACCGGCAGATGGGCGGCAACGCCCTTGCCGCTGCGGTCTCCGCTGCCCTGGCTGCTGCGGCGGTGCACGCCGCCTTCGACTTCGTCTGGCACGTCCCGGTGGTGCCGCTGCTCCTCGCCGCGCTGCTGGGCCTCGTGACCGATCGACCGTCCGCGAGGACGGGACCGTCGTCGGGCGACCGCCCGCGACCAAGCAGAGAGGTGGAGTGACATGACACGTACGAGACTCACGAGCCGGGGAGCGGTGCTGACCGTCCTCGGCGGCGCCGTCCTGGCCGCGATCCTGCCGGTGTCCGCGGCGGTCGCCTTCGACTCGTCGCCGGACACGTGGCAGGTGCAGGTCGCGAGCACGGCCGGCCTGGAGGCCCGCGGGGCTGCCGTGTCGGTCCCCGTCACCGTGCAGTGCCCCAACTACTACTCGTCGGCGAGCGTCAGCGTGACGCTGACCCAACGGCAGGGGAGCAGCACGGTCTCGGCGTCCGGAGCGACCACGGTCAAATGCACCGGCATCCCGTCGGGCGACACCGTGTACGTCGTCGTGGAGTCCGGCCAGCGAGTGTTCAAGAAGGGGCCGGCTGCGGCTGTCGCGGCCATCTCGCCCTGCCAGTACTACTGCAGTCCGGTGGACACCGACAGCAGGACGATCACCATCGGCGGCCACTGACGCGTGCCCAGGCCGGGAGCGCGAGCGCGCCGCGTTCGAGGTTCTCGGCCTGGGTGGAGTTCTGCGACTGCCCCGCGCGCACGTGGCCCACCTGGACGGCGGCGACGCCACGACTAAGATCGGCATTGCATGGACGGCTTCCGGTTGGGCGCGCGCGGGTGAGCCGCCGGATGGTGCTGCGGCCGGCAGTAGCCCGGCTGGTGCTGCGGCTCTCGCGCTGGCGCACGGTCGGTGAGGTGCCGGGCGCCGCGATCCTGGTCGGCGCCCCGCACACGTCCAACTGGGACTGGGTGGCGATGCTGCTGCTCACCTGGCGCAACGGGGTCCAGGCCCGGGTGCTCGTCAAGCGCGAGCTGTTCCGCGGTCTGCTGGCGCCGGTGCTGCGGGCCACCGGCGGCATCCCGCTGGACCGCGACAACCCCGGCGAGACGGTGCGCGCGCTGCTGGCCGAGGCCGAGCACGACGACCGGTTCCTGCTGGTGCTCGCCGCCGAGGGGACGCGCGGCAGGGCCGAGCACTGGAAGTCCGGCTTCTACCGGATGGCCCAGCAGACCGGGCTGCCGGTGGCCCTGGGCTTCGTCGACGGGCCGACCCGCACGATCGGCTTCGGCCCGTCGTTCCACCCGACGGGTGACGTCGCGGCCGACATGGGTCTGGTCCGCGCGTTCTATGCCGACAAGCACGGCATCCGGCCGGTGCTACGGACCGAGCCGCGGCTGCGCGACGAGGGCGCCCGGTAGCGCCTCAGGCCTCGGCCATGTGCACGAGCTCCCACACGTGCCCGTCGAGGTCCTGGAAGCTGCCGCCGTACATCGGCCCGTCCTCGACCGTCGGCTGCCACGGCTTGCCCCCCGCGGCGATCGCCCGCGCCACCGTGTCGTCGACCTGCTGCCGGCTCTCTGCCGACAGGCAGGTGATCACCTCGGTCACGGCCGTCGCGTCGGCGATCCGCCCGATGACGAAGTCGCCGAACCGCCGCCGCACCAGCAGCATCACGAAGATGTTCCGGTCGACCACCATGCAGGCGCAGGACGCGTCGGAGAAGTCGGTGTTGAACTCGAACCCGAGCGCGGTGAAGAACGCCCGTGAGGCCGGCAGGTCCTCGACGGGCAGGTTGACGAAGATCATGCGCATGGTTGGTCCCCTCGCTGCCGGTTCGATCGCCGTACGTCGGTGCTGACTCGGGCGGTCCGGTGAAGTCATCGGGGGGTGGGACCGATGAGTTCCGGGCGCCCCCGCCGTCTACCCCTGGAGAGCCGATCCGCACCGCGCGCAGGAGGCACCCCACCATGACGGCCGAGACGAACACCGAGCTCACCGCTGTGACCACCGACGAGGACTTCCTCGCGGTGACCGGCCAGTACCGGCGCGAGTTGCTGGCGCACTGCTACCGGATGCTCGGCTCGGTGCACGAGGCCGAGGACCTGGTGCAGGAGACCTACCTGCGCGCCTGGCGCTCCTACCACGGCTTCGAGGGCCGGTCCTCGCTGCGCACCTGGCTCTACCGGATCGCCACCAACGTCTGCCTCACCGCGCTGGACAGCCGCAAGCGCCGCCCGATGCCGACCGGCCTGGGTGCGCCGAGCGCGCACCCCGACGACCCGCTGGTCGAGCTGGGCGAGGTGCTCTGGCTCGAGCCGGTGCCTGACGCGATGTTGGCCGGGTGGTGGGGCGACCCGCACGACCCGGCCACCATCGTGGCCGGCCGGGCCAGCGTCCGGCTGGCCCTGATCGCGGCCCTGCAGCAGCTGCCGCCGCGGCAGCGCGCCGTGCTGGTGCTGCGCGAGGTGCTCCGGCTGCGCGCTGCCGAGGTCGCCGAGATGCTCGACACCTCGGTTGCCGCGGTCAACAGCAGCCTGCAGCGGGCCCGAGCCCAGCTCGAGGCGGCCGGGCTGACCGAAGAGGACGTGGTCGAGCCCGACGACCCCCGACAGCGCGAGCTGTTGGACCGCTACGCCCGGGCCATCGAGGCCAAGGACGTGGCGGCGATCGTGGAGGTCTTCACCGCCGACGTGGTCTGGGAGATGCCGCCCTTCAGTGCCTGGTTCCGCGGTCCCGACGCAATCGCGCGTCTCATCGCGACCCACTGCCCGGCCGAGGCGGGCGAGCTGCGGCTGCTGCCCACCGAGGCCAACGGCCAGCCGGCGTACGCCGTCTACCGGCTCACCGACGAGGGCTGGATGCCGTTCCAGCTGCATGTGCTGGCCCTCACCGACGGCCGGGTGTCGCACGTGGCCGCCTTCTTCGACCTCACCCTGTTCGCCACCTTCGGGCTGCCCGCCCGGCTCGACGAGGACGTTGCGCTGGGTGTCGCCGTCGCATGACCGTGTCGGTCGCCGAACGGGCGCTGACGGGCGGCTTCGCGCTGCTCGAGCGGGCGGTGGGCTACACGCTGGGCGGCCTGGTGCTGGTCCGGCCCGAGGACATGGCTGCCCGGACGCCATGCGCCTCGTGGGACCTGCGAACTCTCTTGTTGCACATGAACCACTCGTTGCTCACGCTGCACCAGGCGATCGCGGCCGGTCACCTGGACCTGGATGCGGCCGGCGACCCGGAGGCCGACTACGGCGACCCGGCCGTGGACCCGGTGGCCAGCCTGCGCAACCGGGCCTGCCGGATGCTCGGCGCCTGGGCCGGCTCGGACGGGCCGACGGAGATCACGATCGACGACCGGCGGCTGGCAGCCGGCTTCGTGGCGGCCACCGGTGCGGTGGAGGTCGCGGTGCACGGCTGGGACGTCGCCCGCGCGTGCGGCCAGGACCGACAGCTTCCGCCGGCACTGGCCGAGGAGCTGTACGCGTGGTGCCTGCTGCTCGTCGACGACGGCGACCGGCCGCATCGGTTCGGCCCCCAGGCCGAGGTGCCAGCCACCGCCGTCTCCGGCGACCGCCTGCTCGCCCTGCTCGGCCGCACCCCCTGAGGGGGCGTTCCCGCGGGAACGTTTCTGCGGCTTCCAGAAGCGCTTGTTCGCTGACGGCGTGACGCGTACGGCGGCAGGAGGCGGGCCGGGTGCGTTGACTTATGACATGGACGACGAGCCGGCGCTGGACGCCTACTCGCACGTGGTGGCGACCGTGGCCGAGACCGTCACGCCGCACGTCGCCGCGCTGCAGGTCGGCCCGGCGAGCAGGCCGACCTCGGCCGGGTCGGCGGTGGTCTTTACCGGGGATGGGTTCATGCTCACCAACGCGCATGTGGTGGGGGGAGCGACCCAGGGCCGGGCGTCCTTCGCCGACGGCACCGAGACCGACATCGACGTGGTGGGAGCCGATCCGCTGTCCGACCTCGCCGTGGTCCGGGGCCGGGGCGAGACGCCGCCGCCCGCGGTGCTCGGCGACGCGGCGTCGCTGCGGGTCGGGCAGCTGGTGGTGGCGGTCGGCAACCCGCTCGGCCTGGCCGGCTCGGTCACCGCCGGCGTCGTCAGCGCCCTGGGCCGGTCGATGCCGACCCGATCCGGCCGCGCCGGCCGGGTCATCGAGGACGTCATCCAGACCGACGCGGCATTGAACCCGGGCAGCTCCGGCGGCGCCCTGGCCGACTCGGCCGGCCGGATCGTCGGCATCAACACGGCAGTCGCCGGCATCGGCCTCGGCCTCGCCGTTCCCGTCAACGACACCACCCGGCGGATCATCAGCGCGCTGCTGCGTGACGGCCGAGTCCGCCGGGCCTATCTCGGCCTGGTGAGCACCCCG
Organism: Actinomycetota bacterium; assembly: GCA_030841195.1. Classification (GTDB taxonomy): domain Bacteria; phylum Actinomycetota; class Actinomycetes; order JACCUZ01; family JACCUZ01; genus JAVEDA01. The sequence goes on from JAVEDA010000483.1 coordinate 8,939, forward strand.
GTCCCGCTGCCGGCACCGCTCGCTGCCCGCACCGGCCAGCGCCGGGCGCTGAGGGTCGTCGAGGTCGTGACCGGGTCGCCGGCCGACCAGGCCGGGCTGCGTCCGGGCGACCTCGTGCTCTCGGCCGGCCGCCGTCCGGTAGCCGACGCGCAGAGCCTGCAGCAGCTGCTGTTCGGCGAGGCCGTAGGGGTGCCGTTGCCCGTCACGGTCCTCCGCAACGACGCGATGGTCGACGTCATCGCCGTACCGGGTGAGCTCTCTCGCGCCTGACGGTCACGGCCCCGCTCGCCGATGAGTTGGGGGGCCTTCTGCGGTCTCTCTCTTGGTGGCGCCGACAACAGGAAGATCGTGTCGAGAGGGAACCGGAACGGCCTCCGTTCCGTCCCCGGAACTGAGGTGCAAGATGTGCTCACACCAGCCGCTCTGTCCAAGCGCCGACAGTTCTGCCCGCTGCGCAGCAATCACGGTCGCAGCGCATCACGAGCAGGGTTGGGCGCTCTTGTGTAACGGAGTCATCGTGTTCGACGACTCCGGAGAGCTGTTGCCCGATGGCCGGGCGATCGCCCCACAGGCGCTCGTCAGCCAGCCGCTAGTCGCGGCCTGAGACACCGTGGGAGGAGTGCACGCCATGACCAGGATCCAGATCCGCCGGCCCGTCCAGCGGCCCATCGCCACGGAGCTCGACCTTCGCAGCCCGGCCGGTCGCGCGCTCCCGTTCTGATGGCCGACCCGAACATCCACGGGGATCTGGCGCGATCGGTCGCCGAGGCGTAGACCAGGGAGCATGGTGCGTCTGCACATGCCTTCTCTCGACGCGGCCACCGAGTGGCTCAACACCGAGCCCCTCAGTCCCGACGAGCTCCGCGGGCACGTCGTGCTCGTCGACTTCTGGACGCTGACCTGCATCAACTGGCTGCGCACCGAGCCGTACGTCCGGGCCTGGTCGCAGGCCTACCGGGACGACGGGTTGGTGGTCATCGGGGTCCACACGCCGGAGTTCTCCTTCGAGCACGAGATCGACCGCGTTCAGCTCGCGACCAAAGAGCGCGACATCGACTACCCGGTGGCGGTCGACAACGACTACGCGATCTGGTCCGCATTCGACAACCACTACTGGCCGGCCCTCTACTTCGTCGACGCGGACGGCATCATCCGGGACCAGCACTTCGGCGAGGGCCGCTACGAGCAGTCGGAGCGGGAGATCCAGCGGCTGCTCGGTGTCGAGCGCGAGCCCGTCGCCGTCGAGGGGCTCGGTGTGGAAGCCGAGGCCGACTGGGACCACCTCCGCACACCGGAGAGCTATCTCGGCTACGGGCGCAGCGAGCACGTCCCGTCGCCGGGTGAGCCGTTACGCCTCAACCACTGGGCTCTCACAGGCGAGTGGACCGTGGGCCGTGAGTGTGTCGTGCTCGACCGGGCCGGCGGCAGCATCACCTACCGGTTCCACGCCCGCGACGTGCATCTCGTGCTGTCGTCAGGAGCGGGACTGTCGATCCCGTTCCGCGTGCTCCTCGACGGCCAGGCCCCCGGTGCAGCGCACGGACTCGACGTCGACGAGGACGGTCAGGGCGTCCTCCGGGACGGCCGCCTCTACCAGCTCGTGCGGCAGGACGGCGAGGTGCGCGAGCGCATCGCTGAGATCACCTTCCTGGGGCCCGGCGCCGAGGCGTACGTGTTCACATTCGGCTGAGAACGGACCACAGTGGGTGGCAGCGACTCCAAATCGCGCAGGAGGCTGACGTGCCGGAGCAACGGGATCTTGACGTCGTGGGAGCTCAGACAGACACGGACCTGGAGTACGACCTCGCCCATGAGTGGGCGGCCGACCCGCACGCCGCGAGGCCGCATCCGGGCATGGTGCAGGTCTCCACCGAGACGGACGACCGGGGCGGGGACTACGGGTACGACATGGCTCACGACGTCCCCCGCCGGTCGCCGACAATCAGCGCAGCGTGGCCGCGTCCATCGTGACGTCGGTGCCCACCAGGGTGACGAGGAAACCGTCCGGACCGGCGGCCACCCGGCGTACGGACACACCGTGCGGTAGCGACCGCAACGTGTAGGAGACGCCGAAGCGGTCGGCCAGCAGGGTCTTGAGCGACCCGCTCACCGAGCCGCCGCCCGCCAGCTCGAACGACTGCGGCACGACCTCGATCCGGTGGCCGCGCGCCCGCACCGTGCCCACCGTGCTGACGTCGACCGTGCTGCCGAACACCTGGACCGAGCCGCGTAGCCGGACGTCGCCACCGCCGGCGGATGACATCTCCAGGCCGCGCAGGCCGGACCGGTCGAGCACCTCTTGATAGGGGACCAGCAGGGTGGCCCGCACCGTGCCAGCCGTGGCGTCGCCAGAAGCCGGGACGTCGACGTCGGTGGCCCGGACCTGGACGCGCTCGGCGTGCGTGCCGTTCACCTCGACCGCCGACCCCGTCATCGTGACGTTACCGAAGTGCCGCGACAGCAGCTGGGTGAGGAACGGGAATCCGGCGACGTCCACCTGTGGGTCGGTGACGCCGTGCGCGGCCAGCCGGTCTTCGGCCTTGCCGACCGCGACGTGCTCGGCCACCCGGTCACCGCCGACTGCGGCGGCGGCCAGGATGATCAGGGTCACGAGCAGGGTGCGCACCCGGCACGGTAACCCGCTACCCACGCCGGGGGACAAATCGGCGCGGTCCTGGGCTGACAGCCCTGGACCTGGGGCCGCCTCTGGACGAGAGTGGGGGCGGCCCTGGTGTCTGTCGCTTGCCGGCCTGGTCCGGCAGGCTCGAGGAGGTCACGATGCACGCGACCGTCGGCGACCAGATCGTCATCCGCAGTGCGCACGTCGACGAGAAGGTGCGCGACGGCGAGATCCTGGAGGTCCGCGGCCCGGACGGCGAGCCACCGTTCCTCGTGCGCTGGGCCGACACCGGACACGAGGCCCTCGTGTTCCCCGGCCCGGACGCCGTGGTCCAGCACAGGTAGTGCGGCGGCTGCCCGGCTCCCGGTCCGGCTGCGTGCGGCCGCGCTGCTGGTCGTTGGTTGCAGCGCCGGAGCCGGTCTACCCGCACACACGCCGTCGACATCCGGGTCCGCGTCCGCTGCCCCTGGCGCGGGCACCGCCGGCCCCGCCACGCCCGCCCCGACATCCTTGCCGGCCGGTGGGCGTCTAGCCGTCCGCAGACGTTTCCGCGGGAACGGAGGCGGGTTCGGGCGCTGGGTGACCGAATCCGTATCCGATAAGGCGGAAGCTGCGGATGATCATCATGAGACGGCTCGCCGATGCACGCCCGGCGCGCCGTCTCAAGATCCGCAGCTGCCGCGATGATCGTTTGCCGTAACAAGCGTTCCCGCGGGAACGCCTCCGCGTAGGGTCCGGGCATGGGCGAGTGGACGGCCATGACGGGACGGAACCCGTCGGCGGGGAACCCGTCGGGGGACCCGTGGGAGACGGTCGGGGACCGGTTTGTCACCTTCACCCGCCTGCATGCGGACGGGGTGCTGCCCGAGGTGCCCTGCGAGGCGTGCGGGTACCCCACCCTGCCCGCGGCCGGTCGCAACCACATCTGCGTGGTGTGCCACTGGCGGGACGACGGCTCGAGCCGTGACCGGCCGGACGTGCGGAGCATGGAGAACCAGGGCCTCACCCTGCGGCAGGCGGCCGCCCACATCACCGAGACGGGTGTCTTCGCCTCGCAATGGCACGCGTTGGTCGCCCCGGAGTACTTCGTCCCGGACGTGAAGGCAGCGCGCGCCGAGCTGATGCGGGCCTACGACGGGCTCGGTCGGACGCCGCTCGATGCCGCCGTCCGGGCGGATGTGCAGTCGCGCAAGACCACCTTCATGTACACGATCGTCCACCTGATGCGCTGACTGGGCCGTGACGTCGTTCAAAGGTTTCTCCGACCAGGCCCTCGAGCTGTACGTCGGGCTCGAGGCCGACAACAGCAAGGAGTTCTGGGCCACCCACAAGGCGGTCTGGGAAGCCGAGGTCCGCGACCCGATGGTCGCCCTGCTGGCCGCCCTCGAGGTCGAGTTCGGGCCGGGCAAGATGTTCCGGCCGTACCGCGACGTGCGCTTCAGCAAGGACAAGACGCCCTACAAGACCAGCCAGGCTGCGTTCGTCGGGACCACGCTCGGCATCGGCTACTACGTGCGGCTCGACGCCCACGGCCTGCTCGCGGGCGGGGGCTGGCGGGCGCACGAGCCCGGGCAGGTCGAGCGCTACCGGGTCGCGGTGGCCGATGAGGAGTCCGGGCCGCCGCTGGTGGCCGCGGTCGACGCGCTGCGGGCGGCTGGCTTCAGCGTCGAGGGCGACCCGGTCAAGACCCGGCCGAGGGGCTACCCGGCCGACCACCCGAGGCTGGACCTGCTCCGGAACCGGTCGCTGATGGTGGCGCGCAGCTTCGGCGCGCCGGACTGGCTGGCCACGCCGGGCGCGTTGGACCAGGTACGGAC
>JAVEDA010000509.1 GCA_030841195.1 Actinomycetota bacterium
TCGTGAAGCGCAGGGCCAGGGTGCCGCTGAAGCCGGCGACCGGCAGCCCGTCGACCAGCGCTGAGAGCGCCGTGGGCCGGGCGCCGGCGGCCCGCGTGTGGAGGTCAGCCAGCGTGGCCGGCGGCACCGCCGAGCCACGAGCGAGCCCGCTGCCGTCCAGCAGCACCATGTCCCCGGTCGGTACGCCGAGCGAGGACAGCGCACCGAGCACCGCGGCGGCGCCGCCGGCGAAGGTCGCGGGCTGGCCCGCCTTCACCGCCACCAGCCTCAGCAACGCCTCGGCGAGGTCGTTGTCACTGGTCTGCAGTGCGAGCTCGCAGAGCTCGGACACGGTCGGCGACTGCACCGTGGCCAACGACTGCGACCCAGCCGGCGCGGTGGCCCGGATGACCTCCGCCGCCACATCGACGCCGCGCCGGGTCAGCAAGCGGGCCAGGACGCGACCAGCGGCCAGCGCCGGGTCGGGCTCGCGCACGTCCGAGCCCGGCTGCACCCGGCCGGCGTCGACCGCCAGCGCGCTGACGGGCGACACCACCCCGGAGCCGACGTAGGAGGCCGGCCAGTCGGGCGAGACCGCGGTGCCGGTGAACAGCGAGTCGTCGACCGCCAGGTGCAGCGGGCCGGTCTGCGGGCCGAGGGCTGCCACCACCTGGTCGGCCAGGTCGACCAGGCTGGCTCGCTGCGGCAGCGCCGCCGGTCGAGAGCGCCGGGTGGTCAGCGTCGCGTCGCCCCCGCCGACCAGGACCAGCTGCGCCGGCCCGCCGCGCACGACGCTGGTGGCGAACCGGTGCTCCGGCCCGTAGGCGGTGAGCGCAGCGGCCATGGTCGCGAGCTTGACCACCGAGGCGGGGGTGCGCGCACCCGCGGCGTCACGGTCGTAGTCGACCTGCCCGGAGGCCACGTCCACCACGGTGGCGCCAACCGATCCGCCCAACGACGGCGCGGCGAGCACGGCGTCGAGGGCGGCGGTCGGCAGGGCCGGCGGCGGGCCGGACCCGGTCGGCTCGGTGGGCAGCACGTCCGGAGCCGCCGAGCGGGACGGGTCGAGCGGGACGGTCGGGCTCGGGGTCGGTGTCGGGTCCGCGACCAGCGCGTCGGGCAGCCGGTCGGTGAGGGCCAGCACCGCGACCGCCGCGAGGGCGAGCACGAGGACCGCGGCAACCACGGCGAGCACGACCCGCCGCGTGCGGCGCCCGCCGGTGTCAGCGGCCACCGCTCACCTCACCTCGATTGGTCGCTCCGGCCCGGCGTACGGGACACTATCGACCGGGCAGGCGGCAGCGACGTTGGAGGAGGCAGTCGGTGGAGTTCGACGTCCTGATCGAGATCCCGAAGGGGAACCGGAACAAGTACGAGGTCGACCACGAGTCCGGTCGCCTGCGGCTGGACCGGATGCTGTTCACCTCGACCCGCTACCCCTCGGACTACGGGTTCATCGAGGAGACCCTCGGGCTGGACGGCGACCCACTGGACGCTCTCGTGCTGCTGGAGGAGCCGACGTTCCCCGGCTGCCTGATCAAGGCCCGCGCCCTCGGCATGTTCCGGATGACCGACGAGGCCGGCGGCGACGACAAGGTCCTCTGCGTGCCCGCGACCGACCCCCGGTGGGAGCACCTGCGCGACATCAACCACGTGTCGGAGTACGACCGGCTGGAGATCCAGCACTTCTTCGAGGTCTACAAGGACCTGGAGCCCGGCAAGTCGGTCGAAGGCGCGAGCTGGGTCGGCCGGACCGAGGCCGAGGCCGAGATCATTGCCTCCCGGGAGCGCCGGGCCGAGGCGATCGCCCGCGGCGAGCACCACCTGTAGACCCCGCCACAATCGACCTCCAAATGATCACGGTTCCGTGATCAACACACCCCTACCGCGACGAATTCACCGCGGTTGACCACCAACGATCACGGAACCGTGATCATTTCGGGCAAGGTGGGGGGAGGGTTAGATCCAGCCGAGCTCGGAGAACTCCGGGAAGCCGCCCTGCCAGACGCCGAACCCGAGGAACAGCAGCCCGGCGAACGCGTAGGCGGTGAGCAGCAGCCGGCCCATGCCGTCCCGGGTCAGCAGCCCCCAGCCGGCGAACACGACCGACGCGCCGATGCCGAGCCACGGCGTCTGCCCCTCGACCGAGTTGGTGAAGGTCGTGAACCCGACCAGCAGGGCCAGCACGTGCGCACCGATCCCGCCCCGCGGCCGCCGGTCGGCCAGCGCCACCGCGAGCGCGACCACCACCAGGTAGAAGCCGACGTACCAGAGGTAGTGCCCGACGTGCTCGTCCCAGAGGTACGCCGGCTCCCCGTCACCCGCGACCGCGTTGTTGACGCTGTTCGCGGCCAGGTGGATGCCGTGCCCCTGGGTGTAGAGCACGGTCGCGAACCAGAACAGGGTCCAGTTGCCGCGGCTGGCCCCGCCACCGCGGAGGGCGCCGGCCGCCGCGCCCGTCACGACGTACGGCGTGAGCAGGTCGATCCAGTCGGCCCACCGGGTCCGGGTGTCGCCCACGTCACCGAGGTCCGTGAACACCGTGCCCGCGTGGTGCAGGACGACGTAGCCCACCGCGAAGACGATCAGCCAGCCACCGAACGCGCGGCCGTGGTGCTCGGCGTACGAGCGACCTGCCGGGCTCACGGCCGGGCCGCACCGAACAGGCTGCTCCGCCAGATGCTCGAGATGCGGACGTTCTCGCCCGTGTAGGGAGCCTCGATCATCTGACCGCTGCCGATGTAGAGGCCGACGTGGTAGATCGACTGGTAGTCGGAGCCGCTGGCGAAGAAGACCAGGTCACCGCGGCGCAGGTCGGACAGCGCGACCGGCTGGCTCCGGGCGTACTGCTCCACGCTGTAGTGCGGCAGCGAGACACCACCCTGCTGCCAGGCCCGCATGACCAACCCGGAGCAGTCGTAGGTTGACGGCCCGTCGGCACCCCACTCGTACGGCTTGCCCATCTGAGCCATCGCGAAGTCGATCGCCGCCTCGGCGCCGGACGCGGAGCCGGACGACGAGCCGGACGGAGGCGGGTTCGGCGCGGACGGCTCCGACGCGCCACCGCCACCACCGCCGCCACCACCGCCGCCGTTGCCGGGGCTCGGGTCGGACGCCGGCTGGTCGGCGGCCTTCTTCGCGTCCGCGTCCCGCTGTTCCTGGTCGCGCTGGGCCTTCTCGGCCTGGGACCGGCGGGCGTCCTCGGCGGCCTGAGCGGCAGCTTCCGCTGCGGCCTTGCGGGCAGCCGCCGCCGCGGCCCGCTCGGCGGCCAGCCGGGCAGCCTCGGCCCGGGCCTGCGCCAGCCCCGCCTGACGGGCCTGCTCCAGCCGGACCGAGGTGTGCCGGGCCGTGGCCAGCGCTCGGACCAGGGTCTGCCGCTGGGCATCGATCTGGCCTACCGCCTGCCGCTGGGTCTCCAGCCTGGCCTCCGCGGTGGCCTTGGCGCGCTCCACCCGCTGCGCAGCCTCCTGCCGCTTGTCCAGCATGGTGGCGGCCCGGCGGTCGAGAACGGTGGCGTAGGCCTGGGCCGAGCGCAGGTTCTCCAGCGCGTGACGGCGGCTGTCACCGATCGACTGCAGGGCCGCGGCCCGGCTGATCAGGTCCCGCGGCCCGGACGCCACCAGGAACGTCGACAGCCCGCCCAGGTCTCCGCCGGAGCGGTAGGCGGCGGCCGCGAACCGGCCGAGCTCGGTGCGCGCGGTCTCGACCTGTGCTCGGGCCGCCTCTGCGGCCTGCTGGGCCGCCAGCGCCTCCTGGATCGCCTGCTGGAGGCGGAACCGGGCGCCGTTGTAGGCCTCGACCGCGCGAGCCACGTCGGTGGCCAGCCGGTCCGCCCGGACGCTGGCGGCAGCCAGCTGGGCCTCGATCTGACCCACCTGGTCGGCCTTCTGGGCGACCGTGCCCTTGCTCGCGTCGACCTCGGCCTGGCTGGGGAAGACGGGGTCGCGGTTGTCGGCGCTCGCACCCGGGGCCAGCGAGGCGACCAGGGTGAGGACCACGGCGGCCACGGCCAGACCGCGGGCCCGACGACCGGCGGCGGGCCGGGGCAGGCAGCGACGGACGGTCTGAGCCATCCGCCGTCTCCTCTCGCCGCACCCCCTATGGGTGTCGGGTCGCGCCGCGATGGACTTGACTGTCACAACAGCCCCGCCAGGGAACACCTGTCACACCCGTGACGTCAAGTGATCCCGGTCACAACGAGCCGCCGGACCGGCCTAAGGGCGTATCCGGCGCGCGAGCGGTGCCGGTGGAACCGGCCTCATGGGCGCGCTCCGGTGGAGCTAGGGGCGGAACCGCCTACTGGTGGTGGTGCTCGTCCTCGGACGGCGACTGGTCCATCGGCGCCGCGTAGGCCTGCAGGGCCCCCTGCAGGCGCTCGGACAGCTCCCGCATCGACGTCTCAGCCGCGTCGCGCTCCTCGCGCAGGCCGGCGACCGAGGACTTGAGGTTGCTCACCTCGGAGCGGGCGTCGGCCACGATCCGCTCCGCCTCGCCGTAGGCCTGGTGCCGCGCCTGGGCGGTCTCGCGCTCGGCATCCGTGCGCATCTTCTGGCCGAGCTCCCTGGCGTCCCGCTGCACCTGGGCGGCCCGCTCACGAGCTGCGGCGAGCAGCCGTTCGGCCTCCGCCCGCGCCTCGGCTACGGTCGAGTCGGCCACCTTGCGGGCGTTCTCGAGCAGCCCGAGGGCCTTGGTCGTCGTGTCGGCAGCCTGCTCGTCGTCACGGACGACCTGGAGGTCGGCGCGCTGGGTGCCGGGGAACTGTGCAGTCATGACTCGAACTCCTCGAGGCGGGCGGCACGGGTCCGCAGTCGGCCCGATGACGGGCGCCACGGTACGCCGAACATCCGCCCAGGTCACGCGCTGTCCGCGAGAGCGCCCGCCGCGGGAAGTCCGCCCCCGTTGACCGATGCGCGCACGGCAGGTCTGTGCTTAGGTGAGATTGGCGCCCTGGACCCCGGCGGGTCGGTCATGAAAGCCGAGCGGGTCCGGCGGAACAGCAGCCAGTACGCCTCTCCCCACGCCCTCCCCCCCGGGCGGTACGGTCCATCGCCGACCCGTCGGTCTGCCCGAGCTGCGTGGAGGTCGGATGGCGCCCAACCGGATCAGCGAGCTCGTCCGGGCCGCCGAGGCGAGCCGCCCAGGGATCGACGCCGTCGCGCACCTGTGCTCGATGGCGGCCGAGGGACTGCCGGTCGACGGTGTCGGCCTGTCGGTGACCGCCGGGCTGGGCCGGCACAGCAAGGTGACCGCCACCGACGAGGTCAGCGGCCAGATCGAGGACCTGCAGGTCCTCCTCGGCCAGGGCCCGTGCGTGGACGCCGTGGCGACCGGCGCCCCGGTGCTCGTGCCGGACCTGGACGCCCCGGGGGTCCAGGCGCGATGGCCGGCCTTCCATCCTGCGGCCTCCGCCGTCGGCGTCCGGGCCTCGTTCGCCCTGCCGCTGGTCGTGGGCGAAGTGCGGCTCGGTGCGATGGACATGTACCGGACCGAGGTCGGCGGGCTTGGCCGGCGGGCCGTCGACGAGGCGACGGCCTACGCAGGCGCCGCCGTCGAGCTGCTGCTCGCGGCCGCGCACACGGAGCAGCAGAACCTGCTGCCCGCCGGGATGCGCAGCGGGTGGGCCGGGTCCAGCGTGGTGCACCAGGCGTCCGGCATGGTGATGGTCCAGCTCGACTGCGACATCGCTGCGGCTTTTGCCGCGATTCGGGCCCGGGCCTACCGCGAGGAACGGCCGTTGGCGGACCTGGCCCGGGACGTCATCGAACGGCGGGTCCGCTTTGACCGGTCGGCCCCGTGACGGGCGACCGGCCAGGCGATTATCCTCGGGCTGTGACCGGGGATCACAGGGAGCAACAGGTCGCTGCCGCGTTCGTCGACCTGGCCGACACGCTGGTCGACGACTTCGACGTGCTCGACTTCCTGCACAGCCTGGCCGAGCACTGCGTGGCCCTGCTCGACGTGGACGCCGCCGGGCTGGTGATAGCCGACCCGGCCGGCCTGCTCCGGGTGGCGGCGAGCTCCAGCGAGCAGGTGCGGGTGCTGGAGCTCTTCGAGCTGCAGAACGAGGAAGGCCCCTGTCTCGAGTGCTACCGGACTGGCGTCCCCGTGTCGGCGGACGACCTGGACGACCCGGACAGCGGCTGGACCCAGTTCGCCGAGGTCACCAGGACCGCCGGGTTCCGGTCGGTCGTCGCCCTGCCGCTGCGGCTGCGGAACCAGACCATCGGTGCGCTCAACATGTTCCGGGTGCACCCGGGTCCGCTCACGGCAGCGCACCGGTCCCTGGGGCAGGCGCTCGCCGATGTTGCCACCATCGGCATCCTGCAGGAGCGCGGCGCGCGCCGGCAGGAGCAGCTCGCTCGCCAGCTGCAGGAGGCGTTGAGCAGCCGCGTCATCATCGAGCAGGCCAAGGGCGTGCTGGCCGAACGCCGCGGGGTGCACGTGGACGAGGCCTTCCGGGTGCTGCGCCAGTACGCGCGCTCCAAGGGTGAGCGGCTGTCCGACGTCGCCCGACGGGTGATCGAGCGCGAGCTCGACCCGGCCGACCTGCCGATGCCGGAGGGAACCCGGAACGAGCCTCGCTAGGCAGCCCCTGGCGTGGTTGACTGGTGCTCCGCCCCGGCCCCGGTGGACCACCTCGCGTCCAGGTCCAGGGGTACCCGTGAGCATCAGCTCCAGCACGTCGACCGTGGTACGACGTCGTGACGCGGCCCTGCTGGCCCGCCGGTACGCCCGGGCCCAGTGCGCCGGCCACACCCCGCCGACGTTGGTCGAGGACGTCGAGCTCGTCGTGAGCGAGCTGGTCACAAACGCGATGAGACACGGTCGTGGCCAGATCACGATGCACCTCGAGGTGGCGCCGGACCGGGTCGTCGTGGGTGTCCAGGACCAGGGGGCCGGCCACCCATCTCCACGGGAGCCGGACGCCACCGGCGTGAACGGTCGCGGTCTCGCGCTCGTCGCCATTCTCGCCACGGAGTGGGGCGTCCGACTGGCGCCCGCGGGCGGCAAGGTCGTCTGGTGCGTGCTGACCCCAGCGGTCAGCGGCTGAGGGTCGAGGCCGTCGTTGCCGTCGACGGAGCGATGTTCTGGTTGAGGTGGAAGACGTTCTGCGGGTCGTAGGTGTCCTTCACGGTGGTCAGCCGGGCCAGCTTCGCGGTGGAGTAGGCCCGGCGTACGCCTGCGGCACCCTCGTCGCCCAGGACGTTGACGTAGACGCCGGAGGCGAACGGCTCGAGCGTGGCGGCGTAGGACCGTGCGGTCTCGATGCGCGCCTCGTCCTCGCTCGGATCGGTCCACCCGGTGCTCGCGCCGAGCTCGAACGCGGTGTCGCGGTGGCTGAACGCGGTGTCGTCCTCGGGCATGTCGGCGATCGCCCCGCCGTACGCCTGCAGCCCGACACCGGGCGCCAACGGGCCGACGTCCGCGACCCCGACCATCGTGTCGATGACCTCGTCGGTGAGCTCCCGGAAGTAGTGCCCCTTCGCGTACCGACGGCGCGCGTGCCC
>JAVEDA010000519.1 GCA_030841195.1 Actinomycetota bacterium
GCTCACCCGCGAGTACCCGCCCGAGGTCTACGGAGGGGCCGGCGTTCACGTCGAGTACCTCGCCCGCGAGCTGCGCCGGCTGGTCGACGTCCGGGTGCACTGCATGGGAGCACCGAGGCAGGAGGCCGGCGTCACGGCGTACGGCGTGCCGCATGCCCTGGCCGACGCCAACCCGGCGTTGCGCACTCTTGGGACCGACCTGTCGATGGTCGCCGGGTGCGAGGGCGCAGACCTGGTGCACTCGCACACCTGGTACGCGAACACCGCGGGTCACCTGGCCAAGCTGCTCTACGGCGTGCCGCACGTGATGAGCGCGCACAGCCTGGAGCCGTTGCGGCCGTGGAAGGCCGAGCAGCTCGGCGGCGGGTACGCGCTGTCGTCCTGGGCCGAGCAGACGGCGATCCAGGCGGCCGACGCGGTGATCGCGGTGTCGGGCGGGATGCGCGACGACGTGCTGCGCTGCTACCCGGCCGTCGACCCCGGCCGGGTGCACGTGGTGCACAACGGGATCGACACCGAGGAGTACCAGCCCGACGCCGGTACGACGGTGCTGCAACGCAACGGCATCGACCCGGAGCGTCCGTCGGTCGTCTTCGTCGGGCGGATCACCCGGCAGAAGGGCCTGCCGCACCTGCTGCGTGCGGCCTTGTCGCTGGACCCCTCGGTGCAGCTGGTGATCTGCGCCGGGTCGCCGGACACCGACGAGATCCTGGCCGAGGTCACGCTGCTGGTGGAGGAGCTGCGGCGGGACCGCGACGGCGTCGTGTGGATCCAGGAGATGCTTCCCAAGCCGGACGTCATCCAGATCCTCACCCACGCCACCGTGTTCGCCTGCCCGTCGGTCTACGAGCCGATGGGCATCGTCAACCTCGAGGCGATGGCCTGCGAGGTGCCGGTGGTGGCGACCGCGACTGGCGGTATCCCGGAGGTAGTGGCCGACGGCGAGACCGGGCTGCTGGTGCCGATCGAGCAGCAGAACGACGGCAGCGGCACCCCGCTGGACACCTCACGGTTCGAGGCGGACCTCGCGGCGGCCTTGTCGGAGGTGCTGGCCGACCCGACCCGCGCCCGCGAGATGGGGGTGGCCGGGCGGCGCCGGGCGGTCGAGGCGTTCTCCTGGGCGACCATCGCGACCCGGACGCTGGACCTCTACCGCGGGCTGCTCTAGTGGTCAGGCCACGGCAGGCGGCGCGCTGCAGGCGGCCTCGAGGGCTCGTCGGGCGGCCCTGTCCAGCTCGCGCAGGACCTGTGCACGGGCGGCCATCTCGTTGACGGACACGGAAGCTCCGTCGCCGGCCCGGGCCAGCTCGACGATGGCGGTGATCCGCAGCGCCTGCTCGACGGTGTGGTGCGCCTCCGGGTCGGTGGCCATCGGCAACGCGGGGCGGACCGCGCGGGACCGGGCCGCGAGCACCTCGGCCGCGGCCGGCTCCCAGCGCGCGACGTCCAGGCGGGAGAGCACGTCGGCGCCGTCGCGCATCGCGTCGCACAGCAGCCGGTAGGCGTCCCGTAGAGCCAACGGGGTCCGAAGGTCGGGCGCGACCGGGTGCACCGACCAGGTGCCGCGGGTCTCGTCGAGCAGCCCGAGCGACGGGCCGCCGACCGTCAGCACCGCTTCGCCGCGGCCGACCGCCCGCTGGTTGAAGTCCGGCGGGCCGGGCAGGCCGGCCGCGTCGCCGGGCCGGGGGAGCACCAGCCGCAGCCCGGTCACGCCGAGCGAGCGGAGCCGGGCCAGCGCGTAGGGGAGGTTCACGGCGCCGGTCTCGCCGGGCAGCCCGAGCACCCGGTGCGCCGCGTCTCGCGGGCCGCAGACCTCGTCGGCGGCGTCGTCCGGGCTCACCATGCCGGACAGGGCCGCGCTGCCCCAGGCAGCCAGCCGACCCGCGCTCGACAGCTCTCGCACACCGGTCAGGGTAGGTCGGTCGCGGCTGGATAGGTTGGCAGTCATGTCCGACGTGTTGCACTTCTCGCAGGTGAGCGTCCTGCGCGAGGGTGCGACGTTGGTCGACCGGATCGACTGGGAGGTCGCCGAGGGGGAGCGGTGGGTGGTGCTGGGCCCCAACGGCGCCGGCAAGACCACCCTGCTCCAGCTCGCCTCGGCCAACCTGCACCCCAGCCGCGGCACGGCCACGATCCTCGGGGAGCAGCTCGGCGCGGTCGACGTGTTCGAGCTGCGGCCCCGGATCGGGCTCTCCAGCGCTGCCCTGGCCGAGCGGCTGCCGCCCCGCGAGACCGTGCGCGACGTCGTGCTCACCGCGTCGTACGCCGTGGTGGGGAGGTGGCGGGAGGCCTATGAGGAGCTGGACTCGGCCCGGGCCGACGAGCTGCTCGGGGCGCTCGGCGTGGCCCACCTGGCCGAACGCCGGTTCGGGACGCTGTCCGAGGGAGAGCGCAAGCGGGTGCAGATCGCCCGGGCGCTGATGACCGACCCCGAGCTGATGCTGCTCGACGAGCCGGCCGCGGGGCTGGACCTCGGCGGCCGGGAGGACCTCGTCCGCCGGCTCGGCCTGATCGCCGCCGACGAGGACGCACCGGCGCTGGTGCTCGTGACGCACCACGTCGAGGAGATCCCGCCGGGCTTCACCCACGTCCTGCTGCTGCGCGGCGGCCGGGTGGTCGCCGCCGGCCCGATCGCCACGACCCTCACCGCCGGCACGCTTGCCGAGACGTTCGGCATCGCGCTGGAGCTCGCCCGTTCCGGCCCTCGCTGGTCCGCCCGCGCTACCTGACCCGGAACTGGGGGTCGGGGGTGCGCGTTGTGTCAGGAGACGGGGTGACCCTCTCCCTAGGATGGCGGCGTGGACGGGTTCGGGGACTTCGACTGGGTCGCCTGGTTCGGGCTTGCGGTGGTCTTCGGCATCGTCGAGGTCACCACCCTGGACCTGGTCTTCGCGATGCTGGCCGCCGGAGCCCTGGCGGCGGCGGTCACCGGCATCGTCACCGACAGCGCGGGGCTGCAGATCCTGGTCTTTCTGGTCGTGTCGGTCGCCATGCTTGCGGTTGCCCGGCCGCTCGCCCTGCGCCACTTGCACACCCCCGCCGCGATCCGCACCGGCACCGCAGCCCTGATCGGGGAGCGGGGCGTCGTGCTCGAGGTGGTCAGCGCCGACAGCGGCCGGGTGAAGCTCAAGGG
>JAVEDA010000081.1 GCA_030841195.1 Actinomycetota bacterium
AACAGGTATCCCGGCATCACGGTGAAGTAGCTCACGGACTCGGCGAGCATCGCGCCCCAGGACGGCGTGGGGGGCAGCAGGCCCACGCCCAGGTACGACAGGGCCGCCTCGGCCGCGATGAACGTCGGCAGGAGGAGGGTCGCGTAGACGAGGATCGGCGCCCAGAGGTTGGGCAGGATCTCCTTGAACAGGATCCGGGGGGTGCCGGCGCCCATGGAGACGGCCGACTCGACGAACTCGCGCTCGCGCAGGCTGAGAACCTGGCCGCGGATGATGCGGGAGAGGTACGGCCAGGCGAACAGGCTCAGCACCAGGATGATGTAGGTGACCCGGGCGACGTTCGGGGAGAGGTGGAACGACGTCTCCAGCCGCTGGGTCAGGACGCTCGACATCGCGAGCAGGATGAGCAGCAGCGGGAAGGCAAGGATCAGGTCCATCAGCCGACCGAGCGCCGTGTCCATCCAACCGCGGGAGTAGCCCGCGATGACGCCGACCACGACCCCCAGGATGAGGGTGACGAACGTGCCGGTGAACGCGATCAGAAGCGAGATCCGGGAGCCGTAGAGGAGCCGCGCGAACAGGTCACGTCCGGTGCCGGGCTCGACGCCCAGCGGGTGGGCCAGGCTGATGCCGCCCCATCGGCCTTTGGGCAGGCCGCCCGAGTCGTCGATCGCCTTGGAGTTGAACGACAGCGGGTCGACCCCGATCAGCTTGGTGATCAGCGGCGCGAAGGCCGCGATCAGGATGACCAGCAGCACGATGCCCAGGCTGACCATCGCCACCTTGTCCCGACGCAGGCGGCCCCAGGCGATCTGGGTGAGGGATCGGCCCGCGATCTCGGACTGCTCGACGCTGGCGCCGGTGGGGGTCTCGACCGAGTGGTCGGATGCGAGCGACATGGAGCTGGCTCTACCTCTCCTCGATCGGCTTACGGTGGCCGTCCGGAGCAGGACTCTAGGACATGTCCACCCGAACACCTACGGGCGGAGACCTCTGTTGCACAATCGTGACCGCGCCGAGACAAGCCGTCATACCTAGCGGCATCGTGCCTGCTCACGCTGTGCAAACGGCCCTGCTCAGGCTGCCAGCAGCGGGCGCGGTCAGTCCCGCTTACGCCGGGCGGTCGTCCGGGCTCGCTCGGTGCCGTCCAGGACCACCTTGCGCATCCGGACCGCGGCCGGGGTCACCTCGACGCACTCGTCCTCGCGGCAGAACTCCAGCGCCTGCTCCAGCGACAGGACCCGGTGCGGGATCAGCGGCACCAGGATGTCGCCGGACGACTGGCGCATGTTGGTGAGCTTCTTCTCTTTTGTCGGGTTGACGTCCATGTCGTCCGACCGGGAGTTCTCGCCCACGATCATGCCCTCGTAGACCTGGGTCCCGGGGCCGACGAACATCGTGCCGCGCTCCTGCAGGTTGGCCAGGGCGAAGCCGGTGGTCGCGCCGCGCCGGTCGGCGACCAGCGACCCGGTGGGGCGGGTCCGCAGCTCGCCGTGCCAGGCCTCGTAGCGCTCGTGCACGTGGTGCAGCAGACCGGTCCCGCGGGTCTCGGTGAGGAACTCGGTCCGGAACCCGATCAGTCCGCGGGCCGGCACGATGTACTCCATCCGGATCCAGCCGGTGCCGTGGTCGACCATCTGCTCGAGCCGGCCCTTGCGCAGCGCGAGCAGCTGGATCAGGACGCCCTGGTAGTCCGCCGGTGCGTCGATGGTCAGCCGCTCCATCGGCTCGTGCACCTTGCCGTCGACCATCCGGGTGACCACCTGCGGCTTGCCGACGGTCAGCTCGAAGCCCTCGCGCCGCATGATCTCCACCAGGATGGCCAGCTGCAGCTCGCCGCGGCCCTGCACCTCCCAGGTGTCCGGCCGCTCGGTGGGGAGCACCCGGATCGACACGTTGCCGACGAGCTCGGTGTCCAGCCGGCTCTTCACCAGCCGGGCCGTGAGCTTCTTGCCGCTCTCCCCAGCCAGCGGTGCCGTGTTGATGCCGACCGTCATCGAGATGCTCGGCTCGTCGATGGTGATGACCGGCAGCGGCCGCGGGTCGTCGATGTCGGCCAGCGTCTCGCCGATGGTGATCTCGGGGATGCCGGCGATCGCGATGATGTCGCCGGGACCGGCCGACTCGGCGGGCACCCGGTCCAGCGCCTCGGTCATCAGCAGCTCGGTGATCTTGACCCGCTCCACGGTGCCGTCGGTGCGGCACCATGCGACGTTCTGGCCCTTGCGGATCTCGCCCTGGTGCACCCGGCACAGCGCCAGCCGGCCCAGGTACGGCGACGCGTCCAGGTTGGTCACGTGCGCCTGCAACGGCGCCCCCACGTCGTACGTCGGTGCTGGGACCGCGTCGAGGATGGTCCGGAACAGCTGCTCGAGGTCCTTGTCCTCCGGCATGTCGCCGTCCGCGGGGCGCGCCAGCGAGGCTCGCCCGGCCTTGGCCGAGCAGTAGAGGATCGGGAACTCGATCTGCTCCTCCGTCGCATCGAGATCCAGGAACAGCTCGTACGTCTCGTCGACCACCTCGGCGATCCGGGCGTCCGGCCGGTCCACCTTGTTGACCACCAGCACCACGGGAAGCTTGGCCTGCAGCGCCTTGCGGAGCACGAACCGGGTCTGCGGCAGCGGTCCCTCGCTGGCGTCGACGAGCAGCACCACCCCGTCGACCATGGACAGCCCACGCTCGACCTCGCCGCCGAAGTCGGCGTGCCCCGGGGTGTCGATGATGTTGATGGTCACGTCCCGGTCCGCAATGCGGTGCTTCACCGCGGTGTTCTTGGCGAGGATCGTGATGCCCTTCTCCCGCTCGAGATCCATCGAGTCCATCACGCGCTCGTTGACCGACCCCTCCTCCGCCTGGTGGGTGGAGAACGCGCCGGACTGCCAGAGCATCGCGTCCACCAGGGTGGTCTTGCCGTGGTCGACGTGGGCGACGATGGCGACGTTGCGCAGGTCGTCTCGGGTTGCTGCAGGCATGGCGAAAGCGCTCGATCCGTAGCGGGAGGGGACCCGGGGAGTCTACGGGCGCCACCGGGGCAGCTCGCACCAGACGACCTTGCCCTCGGCCGTGGGCCGGGCGCCCCAGCGCGCCGAGAGCATCGCCACCAGCTGCAGCCCGCGCCCGCCCTCGTCGCCTTCCTTGGCCTTGCGCAGCCTCGGCAGCGGCTGGTCGGCGTCGCTGACCCCGAAGGTGACGACGTCGTCCAGGAGCAGGGCCGTCAGCTCGATCGGGCCGTTGGCGTGCCGGAGCGCGTTCGTGACCAGCTCGCTGACCAGCAGCTCGCCGAGCTCGACCATCGGCTCGAGGTCCCACCTGCCGAGCGTGCTGCGGACCCACTCGCGGGCCGCGGCGACCGTCTCGAGGCCGCCGTCGAGCTGCCAGGTCCGGATCCGGTCGGGGTCGAGGCCGCTCAGCTGGGTCACCAGGAGGGCGACGTCGTCCTCGTGACCGGCCGCGCGGTCCAGGGCCTCCAGGACGTGGTCGCACAGCGGGTCCAGTCCGGACGGTCCCTCCTCGAGCGCCCGGCCGAGGCGGCGCAGCCCGTCGTCGATGTCGACGTCCCGGGACTCGACCAGCCCATCGGTGTAGAGCACCAGCCGCGCACCGTCGGGCACCTCGAGCGTGACCGACTCGAACGGCACACCGCCGACGCCCAGCGGTGCACCCGACGGTTGGGGCAGCAGCTCGGTCAGGCCGTCCGGCCGCTGCAGCACCGGCGGCGGGTGTCCCGCCGTCGCGTAGGAGAGGGACCGGGTCACCGGGTCGAAGACCGCGTAGACGCAGGTGGCCAGCTGGACCTCGTCGGTGCCCTGGGCGAGGTCGTCGAGGTGGCGGAGCACGTCCTCGGGCATCGGGTCGAGCACGGCGAGCATCCGGACCGCCGTGCGCAGCTGGCCCATCGCGGCGGCCGCCCGCAGCCCGCGTCCCATCACGTCACCGATGACCAGGGCGACCCGGCCGGAGGACAGCGTGATCACGTCGAACCAGTCGCCGCCGACACCCAGGTCCCGGCTGCCGGGCAGGTAGCGCTGGGCCGTGTCGACACCGGTCACCCGCGGCTGGGGGCTCGGCAGCAGGGAGCGCTGCAGGGCGACAGCAGTCGCGCGCGCCTCGTCGTACAGCCGCACGTTGTCCAGCGCCAGCGCCGCCCGAGCCGCGATCTCCTCGGCCAGGGCCACGTCGGTCGCCGCGTACGTCGGTCCGCCGGAGTCGCGCGCGAGCCCGACGACGCCGAGCACGCGACCCCGGGCCCGCAGCGGCACGAACAGCCGGCTCAGCCCGAGGGCGTCGGCGCCCTCGCCGCGGGCCGTCCCGGTCCGCAGCGCGGTGGCAGCCGGACCGCCCGGCTGGTAGGCCACCCACTCGTCCGGGCTCAGCGCCGCCTCGTCGTCGTCCCGGTCGACGACGGCCACCCGGAACAGCACCGTGCTGTCGACCATCGCACCGCGCTCCGGGTGGAACAGGCTCTCCACCAGGTCGACGTGCACCCGGTCGGCCAGGACGGGCACGACGCTGCGCGCGACACCGCGGGCGACCGCCCGCAGGTCGAGGGTGTCGGAGAGCAGCGAGCTGGCCTCGACGAGCAGCCGGAGCCGGGCCTCCGCGGGTACCTCGCCGGCTGCGACATCGGCTGCCATCTCCGCGGTGAGATCCCCAGGACCGTCCGACCATGCCTGGTCTGCCCTGGTTCCGGCCACCTCGGCATCCTCGCGCACACAGGCGTCCGGGCGCGAGACCCCCGGCCGGGTGTCCTGGCAACTCCGGCTGTGGCTGACGTCACCCCGGGGCCGGTGTCCAGCACTCGGGACGGAGTGACAAACTGACGCGGCGCAGCCACACGCACGCCCGTCGCCACGCGCGACCGGCACCTTCCGAGCGGACCTGGGACGGCGATGAGCAGCAGCACGATGACGGGGCAGGGGAAGCGGGCCAAGATCCCGGCCCGCACGTTGCGCACCGACCGCTGGTGGTTCCCTCCCCTGGTCACGTTCGTCGGGCTCGGCGCTTGGATCCTCTACGCCACCGTGCGCGTCTTCATGCAGAAGTGGTACTGGGTCGACGACTTCCACTACCTGACGCCGTTCTACTCCCCCTGCATCTCCGACGGGTGCGTCCCCGAGGCGTCACACTTCGGGCGGTTCCTGCCGGACGTGTGGTTCCTGCCCTACGCGGCGCTCACGCTGCCCTTCCTGCTGCTGTTCCGACTGACCTGTTACTACTACCGCAAGGCCTACTACCGGGCGTTCTGGCTGTCGCCGCCCGCCTGCGCCGTCGCGGAGCCGCACAAGACCTACAGCGGCGAGACGCGGTTCCCACTGATCTTCCAGAACGCCCATCGCTACTTCTTCTACGCAGCCGTCGCGATCTCGCTGATCAACACCTTCGACGCGATCCTCGCCTTTCACAGCCCCGACGGGTTCGGCTTCGGGCTCGGCAACATCGTGCTCCTGGTCAACGTGGTGATGCTGTGGGCCTACACCGCTTCCTGCCACTCGTGCCGCAGCATCGTCGGCGGCCGGCTCAAGCACTTCTCCGCGCATCCGGTGCGGTACCGGACCTGGACCTTCGTGTCCCGGCTCAACACGAAGCACATGGAGCTGGCCTGGATCACGCTCGGCACTCTCGCATTCACCGACTTCTACGTGATGGCCGTCAGCGCCGGCTGGATCTCCGACCTCCGGTTCGTCGGCTGACCGACGCCCGCCACCCGCCCGACGTACGACGAAGGATGATGAAGCCCCGATGACCGAGATCCAGCGCCACCGCTTCGACGTCGTGGTGATCGGCGCCGGCGGGGCCGGCCTGCGTGCGGCCATCGAGGCACGTCTGCAGGGCAAGCGCACGGCCATCGTCTGCAAGTCGCTGTTCGGCAAGGCGCACACGGTGATGGCCGAGGGTGGGGCGGCGGCGGCCATGGGCAACGTGAACTCCAAGGACAACTGGCAGGTGCACTTCCGCGACACCATGCGCGGGGGCAAGTTCATGAACCACTGGCGGATGGCCGAGCTGCACGCCAAGGAGGCTCCGGACCGGGTCTGGGAGCTGGAGACCTACGGGGCGCTGTTCGACCGCACCAAGGACGGCAAGATCAGCCAGCGCAACTTCGGCGGCCACGAGTACCCGCGCCTGGCCCACGTCGGTGACCGCACCGGGCTGGAGATGATCCGCACACTGCAGCAGAAGATCGTGTCGCTGCAGCAGGAGGACCAGCGGGAGCACGGCGACGCCGAGGCGCTGGTCAAGGTCTTCGCCGAGACCACGATCACCGCACTGCTGAAGGACGACGCGACGGGTGGCAGCGGCCGCATCTCCGGCGCCGTCGGCTACACCCGCGAGAACGGCACGTTCGTCGTGTTCGAGGCGCCCGCGGTGGTGCTCGCCACTGGAGGCATCGGCAAGTCGTTCAAGGTGACGTCGAACTCCTGGGAGTACACCGGCGACGGCCACGCGCTGGCGATGAAGGCCGGCGCGACGCTGCTGAACATGGAGTTCGTGCAGTTCCACCCGACCGGCATGGTCTGGCCACCGTCGGTCAAGGGCATCCTCGTCACCGAGTCGGTGCGCGGCGACGGCGGCGTCCTCAAGAACTCTGAGGGCAAGCGGTTCATGTTCGAGTACGTCCCCGCCGTCTTCCGCAAGCAGTACGCGGAGACCGAGCAGGAGGCGGATGCCTGGTACGACGACCAGGCGAACAACCGCCGGCCACCCGAGCTGCTCCCTCGCGACGAGGTGGCCCGGGCGATCAACTCCGAGGTGAAGGCCGGCAGGGGCTCCCCCGCCGGCGGTGTCTTCCTCGACATCGCGTCCCGGCTGCCCGCCGAGGCGATCCGCAAGAAGCTGCCGTCGATGTACCACCAGTTCAAGGAGCTCGCGGACGTCGACATCACGGCCGAGCCGATGGAGGTCGGTCCTACCTGTCACTACGTGATGGGCGGCGTCGAGGTCGACCCGGACACTGCTGCCGCCACTGTGCCCGGCCTGTTCGCGGCCGGTGAGTGCTCCGGCGGCATGCACGGCTCGAACCGGCTCGGCGGCAACTCGCTGTCCGACCTGCTCGTGTTCGGGCGTCGAGCCGGTCTCAGCGCGGCGGAGTACGTCGACGCGCTGGGTTCGGCCCGCCCGACCGTCACCGACGCCGACGTCGAGGACGCCCGCACCCAGGCGGAGGCCCCGTTCGCCGGCACCGGTGGTGAGAACCCGTACGCCATCCACGCCGACCTGCAGCAGATGATGCACGACCTGGTCGGCATCATCCGCACCAAGGACGAGGTGGAGCGGGCCCTGGCGGGACTCGAGGAGCTCAAGGCCCGCGCCGCGAAGATCTCGGTGCCGGGCGACAAGGTCTTCAACCCGGGCTGGCACCTCTCCCTGGACCTGCCCAACATGCTCATCGTGTCGGAGTGCATCGCCCGCTCCGCGCTGATCCGTGAGGAGTCCCGCGGCGGTCACACCCGCGACGACTACCCGACGATGAGTCCGGAGTGGCGGAAGGTGAACCTGGTCTGCCGACCCGACGGCGCGGGGGTCGAGGTCACCCAGCAGCCGTTGCCCGTGATGCCGCCGGAGCTGCTGTCCCTGTTCGACCGCGAGGAGCTGAGCAAGTACATGACCGACGACGAGCTCGCGATCCTGCCGGAGGAGAAGGCCTGATGAGCTACAACGCGCGCTTTCGGGTCTGGCGCGGTGACGACACCGATGGCGAGCTGGAGGACTTCAGCGTCGAGGTCAAGGAGGGTGAGGTCATCCTCGACATCATCCACCGGCTGCAGGCGACACAGACGCCGGATCTGGCCGTGCGCTGGAACTGCAAGGCCGGCAAGTGCGGGTCATGCAGCGCCGAGGTCAACGGCCGCCCGCGGCTGATGTGCATGACCCGGATGAGCACCTACACCGAGGACGAGGTCATCACGGTGACCCCGCTGCGGGCGTTCCCGGTCATCAAGGACCTGGTGACCGACGTGTCCTTCAACTACCAGAAGGCGCGCGAGGTCCCCGCGTTCGCGCCGCCCGCGGAGCTCGCGCCCGGTGAGTACCGGATGCAGCAGATCGACGTCGAGCGGAGCCAGGAGTTCCGCAAGTGCATCGAGTGCTTCCTGTGCCAGGACACCTGCCACGTGGTCCGTGACCACGAGGAGAACAAGGAGTCGTTCGCCGGCCCCAGGTTCTTCATCCGGCTGGCCGAGCTGGACATGCATCCGCTGGACACCAAGGACCGCAAGCGCGAGGCGCAGGCCACCCACGGCCTCGGCATGTGCAACATCACCAAGTGCTGCACCGAGGTGTGCCCCGAGCACATCAAGATCACGGACAACGCGATCATCCCGATGAAGGAACGCGTCGTCGACACCCAGTACGACCCGCTGGTCTGGCTGGGCTCGAAGATCCCGCGCCGGTCCGCGATGGCGGCCAGCAAGAGCCTCGCAGCGGGCGACACGGAGACCGCCGAGGCGCGAGCCCGCGAGCGGCTGCGGGACAAGCCGTCGGACGCTGCCGCCCTGCGCACGCTCGCTGAGGCGTTGCGTGCCCAGGGCCGGTTCGGCGACGCGTCGAAGGTCACCCGGACGCAGCTGGAGCACGCGGGCCGCGGGCGGGTTGCCCGGATGGAAGCAGCCTCGGCGCACGCCTGGACCCTGCTCTGCGCGGTCGAGGACGGTGAGGTGGAGCTGGAGAAGGCCGAGGACGAGATCGCCACGACCCTGCAGCTGGCTCAGCGGCTCGCGAGCACCGGCACCGTGCTCGCCGGCACGCACGCGCTGCACAACCTGATGCACGGCCGGCTGGCCGAAGCCGTCGAGCACGCTCGCGAGGCGATCATCTGGGACCGGGATCGTTCGACCAGGGCCGACGACCTGGTCACCCTCGCCGAGGCGTTGGCCGGGCTGGGCGAGAGCGACGAGTCCGCGTCCGCGATGTCGGAGGCGCTGCAGCTGTGGCCGGACAACCCGCGGCTGACCGGCGTACGGGCCAACCTCGAGGACATGAACGTCCCGACGGCCTAGAGGCCAGCCGAACGGACGAGGCGGGCCCGGCCGATCGGCGGCGAGGACGAGCTGATCGGGTTCCGGCTTCCGGGGCGCCCCTGGCCCGACGTGAGAACCATCTCGAACCGGAGCATTTACCCCCATCGCCGCCGATATGGACGGGCTAGCCGGTCGACGGAGTTGCCCGGGCGACATTTTGCGTCGCCTTGACCCTCAAGTCCTCGCGAGCGCGACCGAATCACACGAAGTCGCGCTCGCAGGGAGCGCCGGCTTCCGAAGGACTGATCTCATGCGCATCACCTCTCCCGCGGCCGTCACGTCGCGAACTCGTCTCGCGGCCGCAGTGGTAGGTGGAATGGTCGTGCTCGGCGTGGCGGGGACCGGTGTCGCCACCGCAGCCAACGTCCACCCGACGGCCAGCACGAAGGTCTCCGGCAAGATCACGGCCTGCGTCTCCAAGGCGACCGGGTCCACCCGGGTCATCACCAAGACCTCGAAGTGCCGCACCGGCGAGAAGGCGGTGCGCTGGATGAAGGGCATGCGGTTCCGCGGTGCGTGGAGCGCGCTGACGACCTACCGGGTCGGTGATGTCGTGACCTCGGGCGGCGCGTCGTACATCGCCCGCAAGAAGACCAAGGGCGCGGCGCCCGGCGTCGCCCCCACGACGTGGGTACAGCTGTCCACCGCGGGCCGCGCAGGCGCGACTGGCGCCACCGGTGCGACGGGTGCGACCGGTGCCACCGGCGCGACTGGTGCTACCGGCGCTCAGGGTGCTACCGGCGCTCAGGGTGCCATGGGCCTGCAGGGTCTCCTCGGCGCCATGGGCCCGCAGGGTGTCATCGGCAACGTCGGCCCGCAGGGCCTGGCGGGAGCTGACGGTACGGACGGTGCGATCGGTGCCGACGGTGCGATCGGCCCGCAGGGTCCGGCCGGTGCCGCCGGTGCAGCCGGTGCGATCGGCCCCCAGGGTCCGGCCGGCGCCGCCGGTGCAGCCGGTGCGATCGGCCCGCAGGGCCCCGCTGGCGCCGCGGGTGCCGCCGGTGCTGACGGTGCGATCGGCCCGCAGGGCCCGGCCGGTGCCGACGGTTCAGACGGTGCAGACGGTGCAGACGGTGCAGACGGTGCTATCGGCCCGCAGGGCCCTGCTGGCCCCGCCGGTGCTGACGGTGCTGACGGTGCTGACGGTGCTGACGGTGCGACCGGCCCGCAGGGACCGGCCGGCGCCGACGGCGGCAGCGTGCAGGGCAGTGCCGTTATTCAGTCGGGACCGGTGACCCCGGGCACGACCGCGACGCTGACCTGCAACGCAAAGAAGGTGGCGATCGGCGGCGGCGCCGTCGTAGTCGGAGGGTCGATGACCGGCTCGTACCCGGGCAGGTCCGGGCAGAACTGGAACTGGACGGTGACGGCCACCGCCGGATCCACCAGCGTGGAGATGTTCGTGGTCTGCGCGTAACAGCACGCGCGTGGAGGGCCGGCCGCACATTGTGCGGCCGGCCCACCGTGCGTCCCGACCTCACGACAGGTGCACCGGCTCGGTCCGAAGCAGGACCGCGTCGTCGGCCACGGCCCGCAGCTCGATGGCGGCGATGTCAATGGTGGGGAGGTCCGTGCTGCCCACGACCTTGGCATCCTCGCCGGGGAGCACGGCCCACTGCGCGAGGACCTGCGGGTCGCCGCCGTTGCGAGGCACGGCGACCAGCCGGTAGGTCTTCTTCACATCGCTGCCCGCCCCGGTCGTCGGCCCGACCCAGCGACAGTCCAGTGACACCTTGGTCCCCCAAGCGGCCGGCGTCACGTCGAGCCTCGCGGTGACCGCCGCCGGACGGACCGGCGTCATCGCGACACTGACCCCTGCCGGTGGTTGCGTTCTGCTGTGGGTGACTCCGACGACGACTGCCAAAGCGACCAAGGACGCAGCCACTGCACCTGACGCCACCAGCCGCAGCGATCGGCGGCGGCGCTCGGCCCGAGCCGTCCTGATCAGCCGCGGCAGCAGCAGGTCCGGCGGCGGTTCGCGGTCCGCGCCCGGCTGAAGCACGCGAACGAGCGGGACCATGTCCAGCAGGTCCGTGAGGCCGGACAGCTCGGCGACGTTCTCAGTGCAGCGGGGACAGTGCTCGAGGTGCGCCTCGAACGCACGGCGGTCCTCGCCACTGAGGGCGCCCATCACGTACGCGGCGTCATCGTGGATGAACGGGTCGACGTCGTCGCTCATGCCGTCACCCCCATCTCCTGCATGGCCAGTCTCAACGCGCGTAGTGCGTAGTGCGTGCGTGATTTCACGGTGCCTGCGGGTACGCGCAGAACGTCCGCGGCCTCGGCTGTGGAGCGTCCGCGGTAGTAGCACTCGACGATGACGGCCCTGTGCTCAGGTGTCAGCCGGTCGAGGGCCTCGGCGATCATCCACTGGTCCAACAGGGCGTCCACCTGGTCGGCTTCCGGCTGCTCCGGCGGTTCGTCCACGGTGATCTCCCGCCGCGAGCGTGCGCTGCGCCACTCGTCCACCACGATGCGACGGGCGACTGTGAACAACCACGCACGCGCGGACCCCTGCTCCTCATCGAGCACCGACGGCTTGCGCCAGGCGCGCAGCAGGGTCTCCTGCACCACGTCCTGTGATCGAGCGCGGTCGCCGGTCAGTCGCAGCACGAAAGACCAGAGCTGCCCGGCGTACTGATCGTGCAAGGCGCGCAGGAGCTGCTCGTCCCGGTCTGGTCCGGTCATCACCACGGCTTGGACACGAGGCAGCAAGGCATTCGGTTCACGGTGAACCCACGTGCGGCCGGTCCCGTGTTCCCCGCCGACCACCCACACCCGTTGGAGGAAGCCATGCCAAGCATTCGCACCATCACCACCGCCGCCGCTGCTGCCGCCGCGCTCGGCAGCGGGATGTTCCTCGCCCCGTCCGGCGCCGAGGCCCGCCAGAACGGCGGCGGAAACAAGCCCGTCGACATCGAGGTCTTCGCCCCCGAACAGGGGGCCAACGCCGGCCTAGCCGGCACCGGCTGGTTCGTCGACATGGAGGTCGACTTCCCGGCCGGCAGCCTCGCCGCGACCGGTTTCAACGGCCTGCAGCTCACCGGCCCGGCCGGCCACAACAACATCCCGCCCGCCGCTGGCGCATTCGGGACGGGGCGCGACGACAAGATGCCCGGGCTCGTGGTCCTGACGTCCACGACCTCGAGCACCCTTCCTGGCTTCTCTGGCCCAGGGACCAACCTGGCCGGTCTGTTCAACCTCACCGGCGTCACCAACCGGGACTCCCAGGAGACCGAGCTGTGGGACACCTGGCTCGTGGGGGCACCTGTCGCTGGCAGCAACGTCGACACGGTGCTCACGGTGGCCGTCATCGACGACCTGAACCACGACGGCATCTACAACGACGCACCGAACGTCGTGACCGACGCGAACGGTGACGGCCGGATCGACCGGCGCGACCTCGAGGCCCTCGG
>JAVEDA010000154.1 GCA_030841195.1 Actinomycetota bacterium
ATCTCCGCGCCCGAGGTGCCGATGTTCACGTTGACGATGCCGCAGTCCGACCCGTCGGCGGCCATGAACCGCTCCGCCTCGGCCTGGTCTTGCGTGAAGATCGACGACGACAGCCCCTGCGGCACACCGTTCTGCAGCGCGATCGCCTCGTCCAGGTCGCTGTAGGTGAGAACGTGCAGCAACGGCGCGAAGGTCTCCCGGCGTACGACGTCGCCTTGCCGGGCCGCGCGCGCCACGGCGGGTGAGGCGTAGAAGGCATCGGGGGCCACGTCAGCCAGCTGCCGGTCGCCGCCCACCAGCACCTCGCCGCCGTCGGCCCGCACGTCGTCCAGTGCGCTCTGCAGAGCGGTGAACGCGCGACCGTTGACCAGCGGCCCGACCAGCGTGCGCGCCTCGAGCGGGTTGCCCACCGGCAGCCGCCGATACGCCGCGACCACCTTGTCCAGCAACGGATCCGCGATGCTCTCGTGCACGATCATCCGGCGCAGCGACGTGCACCGTTGTCCCGCCGTCCCAGCCGCAGCGAACACGATGCCGCGCACGGCGAGGTCCAGGTCGGCCGACGGCGCGACGACGGTGGCGTTGTTACCGCCCAGCTCGAGCAGGCTCTGTCCGAACCGCGCGGCCACCCGCGGCCCGACGGCCGCACCCATCCGCACCGACCCGGTGGCACTGACCAGGGGCACCAGCGGGTTGTCGACGATCCGCTCTGCCACCGACGCGTCACCGAGCACCAGCTGGCCCAGGCCCTCCGGCGCGCCCACGTCAGCAATAGCCCGGTCCAGCAGCGCGCTGCAGGCCAGCGCGGTCAGCGGCGTCAGCTCGGACGGCTTCCACACCACGGTGTCGCCGCAGACGAGTGCCACCGCGGTGTTCCACGACCACACCGCGACCGGGAAGTTGAACGCGCTGATGACGCCCACGACACCCAGCGGGTGCCAGGTCTCCATCAACCGGTGGCCCGGCCGCTCCGAGGGCATCGTCTGCCCGTAGAGCTGCCGCGACAGGCCGACTGCGAAGTCGCAGATGTCGACCATCTCCTGCACCTCGCCGCGCGCCTCGGAGCGGATCTTGCCGACCTCGAGCGACACCAGGTCGGCGAGGTCGTCGAGGTTCTCGGTGAGCAGCTGGCCGAGCCGCTTGACCAGGGCGCCGCGGACCGGCGCGGGCGTCACCCGCCAGGTGAGGAACGCCTCATGCGCCGCCTCGACGGCCCGGTCGACGTCGTCGGCGCCGGCCCACGGGACGGGGAGCAGGTCGGCGCCCAGCACCGGCGTACGGGAGGTCGCGTCGCCCTTGAGCGCCGCGACGTCCACCCCGCACCGGGTGAGCGCCCGGGTGGCCAGGTCGCGCAGCTCGTCGGCGGTCGGCAGCTCGGTCATGGTGTTGCCTCCTGTGTCATCGCCGCTCGCAGCGCCTCGGTCCCCAGCAGACCGTACGGGTCCAGCACCCGCTTCACCGCGGCCAGTGTCGCCCGGGCCGCGGCCGGCTCATGCCCCAGCCACCAGCCCACGTTGGCCGGCCCCAGCCCGTGCTCGGCCGAGAACGAGCCACCGTGCCGGCCCACCAGCCGGTAGACGTCGGTGCGTAGCTTGTCCACCGCCAGCGGGTCGGTGTCCGGCGGCAGTACGACGTTCAGGTGCAGCCCGCCGTCGCCGACGTGGCCGAAGTCGGCGAGCACCGCACCAGGCACCCGACGCCGTACGACGTCGGCGCACTCGGTCCGCACGGCCTCCAGCGTGGCCCGCGGCACCGAGACGTCCAGGCCCAGCACCGGCCCGGCCAGCGCCAGCGCCTCGCTCACCCCGTGCCGCAGCCCCCAGGCCCGGGCCGGCGGCAGCACCACGGCGTCGGCGACCAGGTCCTCGAGGTCGCCGAGCACGTTCAGCAGGATGCTCGCCGCGTCCTCGCCCTCGGTCTCGACCAGCAGCACCCGCTCGGGCGACTGCCCCGGGAACGGGTCGGGCACCCCGTCGAGGTGCTGCACGGTCAGCCGCAGTGCGGTGCCCGAGACCAGTTCGAGCGCGCCCAGCGCCGAGCCGAGCCCGCGCTCCAGCCGCGTCGCCAGCTCCGGCAGCGGGCCGGCCGGCAGCAGCAGCGCGGTGGCCCGGTCGACCGGCCGGTGCGCGAGCTCCAGCGTCGCCGCCGTGACCACGCCCAGCAGGCCGGCCGAGCCGACGGCGAGGTCAGTCAGCCGGGGTGCGTCGTTCTTCTTCCGCAACGGGCGCAGGTCACCGAGCACGGTGGCGTCCTCGTCGGCCAGCACGACCTGCACCCCGAGCAACCGGTGCCGGACGTCGCCGTGCCGCAGCACCCGGCAGCCGCCGGCGTTGGTCGCCACCAGGCCGCCGACGCTCGGGTCCGACGACAGGTCGATCGGCAGCTCCAGCCCGTGCGGCGCGGCCGCCGCCTGCACCTGCGAGAGCAGCACGCCGGCCGCCGCGGTGACCGCCCGGTCGTCGGCATGCAGGTCGAGTGGGCCGATGAGGCGGGCCGTCGACAGCACGCCGGCCACGGCGTCCGGGCCCGGCACCGAGGCGCCGACCAGACCGGTGTTCGCGCCCTGAGGCACCAGCGGCACCCGGTGCCGCACCGCCCACCGCACGACCGTGCGCAGCTGGTCCAGGTCGGCCGGGAGCGCGACGAACGCCGCCCGTCCGGCCGGGCCGCGCCACGGCTTCTCGTAGCCGGAGAGGTCGTCGTCCCGGCCGAGCACGGTACCGGCCGGCAGCTCGGCGGCCAGCGCCACGAGCGCGGCCGCGTCCACGCTCACGACGCCACCCCCAGCGCGGACCGGGCAGCGGCCCAGGACCGCTCGACCTGCCCGGCGTACAAGTCCATCGGGTCATGCACCTCGCGGCCCAGTGCGCCGGCGAGCCATGCGCCATCGCGCTCGACCCCGGCCTCAGCCGCGTCCCGGCTGCCGTCGTCGGCGAGGTTGGAGCGGAAGATGCCGGCCGCCGAGCGCGGCAGGAAGTCCTCGTAGACCACCGGGTCCAGCCGCACCCAGCCTGCGTCGACCAGCGCGCTGGGCGAGGCCGGTGGCCGCTCGCCGGCCTGGCGCAGGTCGTCCGCCGCTGGGGCCACCGACGCGCTGAACCAGGCCAGCCCGGCATCGGCCAGACCAGCCTCGGTCGAGGGCAGCGCGGCGGCCCAGGCCGCGGCGTCCGGCGGCAGCGCGTCGACGACGTCGCGGCCGGCCGGGGTCAGCGCGATGCCGCGGGCCTCCACCTCGCCGAACCGGACCCGCAGCTCGCCGGGAACCACCGCACCCGAGGCGGACCGCATCGGCCGCGGCTCGGCCAGCGCCCGGAAGGACGTCTGCCGCAGCAGCACGTCCGGCCCGGGCCAGCGCGGCGGGCCCTGGATCTCGTCGATCATCTCGACGCCCCGGTCCTGCATCCGGCGGTAGAGCAGGTCGATGTCCAGCACCCGCGGCGTCAGGTGGTTGACGTGCGTGCTCGTCACACCCGCGATGTCGGCTGCGACCCCGGACACCCGGGCCAGCTCGTCGTACCAGAACTGGTCGATCGGCTCCGGCGAGAGCGCGAAGGCCGCCGTGGCCAGGTCGAGGAACCGCGCCGCATCGTCATCCGCGAGACCACCTTCGGCGACGGCCCGGTCGGCCAGCTCGAGCAGCTCCGGTGGGAACAGCGTGCGGGCCGCGAGGAACCGCTGCACCCGCCGCTGCAGGTCCGCGGCGAAGAACCGCCGGTCCTCGGGCACCAGCACCGAGGTGAAGACCCGGAACGGGTTGCGGGCCAGCTCCGCGGGGTCGACCGGCCGGAACGCCGTGGACACCACCGGCAACGGCGCCGGTTCGGCGTCGCGCAGGTCGTAGCAGCCGACCGGGTGCATGCCCATCGCCGCGAAGATCCGGCCCACCTGCTCGAGCTCGGTCGGGCTGCCGACCCGGATCGCGCCGTGCCGCTCCGCGGTGACCCGGTCGATGCTGCCGAGCCGCTCGGCGGCACTACCCTCGCGCTCGAGGACCTCGCCGTTCACCTCGTGGGCCACCTCGACGAGCGTGGTGTACGCCGGCACCTCACCGCCATACATGTCCGACAGCCGGCGGGCGAAGGCCGCACGGAGATCGGTCGAGGTCGACGGCGCCATGGAAGGAGCATCTCGTGACCCGGTGGAGCGACGCCACGGGAGGTGGGGCCGGACCCGACTACGCGGCCCGGTTCGACGCACTCGCGGCGGCCGGCGAGGACGTGCACGGTGAGGCCGCTCTCTGCGCGGCGCTGGTGCCGGTCGGGTCCCGGGTGCTCGACGCCGGCTGCGGCACCGGCCGGGTGGCGATCAGGCTGGCCGAACTCGGCTACGAAGTCACCGGCACCGACGTCGACCCCTCGATGCTGGCGGTGGCCCGCGAGCGCGCCCCGGACCTGCGCTGGGTCGAGGCGGACCTCAGCACCCTCGACCTGCTCGCTGGCGGCGACCCGGCGTACGACCTGGTGGTTATGGCCGGGAACGTGGTGCCCCTCGTCGCGCCGGGCACCGAGGCCGCGTCGGTGGCTCGCGCGGCCGCCCACCTGCGGCCCGGTGGCCTGCTCGTGGTCGGCTTCGGGCTGGACCGCGCCCACCTCCCGCCGGCCGCGGGCCTGGTCTCCCTGTCCGAGTACGACGAGTGGTGCGGCGCCGCGGGTCTCGAGCCGGTCCGGCGGCTGGCCACCTGGGACGGTCAGCCGTACGACGGCGGCGGCTACGCCGTGAGCATCCACGTCACTTCAGCAGGCTGACCCCGCGGGCGATGACGATGACCGACAGCATCAGCGCGGACACCGACTCGGTCGCCATCAGCATCTTGGCCCGGTGCGACAGGGGCATCGTGTCGGTCGGGCTGAACGCCGAGGAGTTCGTCACCGACACGTAGAAGTAGTCGAGGAAGGCCGGCGACCAGTCGGACTTGGCGGCCGACCTCGCCGCCACCTCGTCGATCGCGTCGTAGTCCTCGTCCTGCGGGAACCGGAAGTCCGCCGGCGGCAGCTGGGCCCGCGGCACCCGGGTGCGCACCACCGGGCCGCCGCGGTCGATCTCCCAGAACGCGAGTGCGAACACGATGATGTTGGTGAGCCAGACCTGCGCCGCACCGACCAGCAGCGACGAGCCGTCCTTGGTCGAGCCGTTGACGAGAGCGTCGACGAGCAGCACGAGTGAGGTGGCATTCGCCAGCGCGATGAGCAGGATCAGCCCGATCGAGATCCACCGCAGCCGCCGGGACTGCCGGGTCATCCGGCGCGGGTTGCCGATGAGCAGCGGCACCAGCAGGGCAAGCTCCAGGACGGGGATCAGGAACCGCGGGCCGAGGATGACCAGCGTGCTCGGCAGCGCGGCGTACAGCAGGATCGCCACGACGATGGCCACGGCCGCGGCGTAGCGCGACTCCCCGGGGTGCTCGCGCTTCTCGTTGCCCCGGGTCACGGGCCGTCGGCCGACTGGCGGGCCGCCACCGCGAGCGCTGCCACAGCGGCACCGCGGGCACCGGCCATGTCGAGGTGCGGGATCAATGCGACCTCGGCCACCGCCTTCTGCTCGGCCCGCAGTGTGGTGGCCGCGACCACCTGGCCGACGAACCAGTCCCGGAAGGCCGGCTCGGCCTCCACCACCCCGCCGCCGACGAAGTACGCGTGCGGGTCGGTGAAGTTCGCGGCAAGTGTGAACAGCCGACCCAGCGCCATGGCCTGCTGGCCGAACACCTTGAGCGCGAGCTCGTCACCGCCGACCGCCAGGCCCCGGACCGCCTTGGCAGCCTGCCCGATCGGCAGAGCGGCTAGCTCGTGGTCGGGGTAGCGCGACAGCCAGTAGGGCAGCAGGTTCTTCACGATGCCGGTGAGCGACGCCACGCTCTCCACGTCGCCGGCGTTCCCACAGTTGCACATCGGGGTCGGCTGATCTGCCTCGAGCAGGCCGTCCATCGGGATCTGCACGTGCCCGAGCTCGCCGGCCATCCCGGCCGCGCCGCGCACCACCTGCCCGCGCTCGACGACACCGCCACCGAGCCCGGTCCCGACGATCGCCGAGACCGACGACCTGCGGATGGAGTCGGCACCGAAGTGCTCGTGGTGGGCATAGAGGGCCGCGGCGTTCCCGTCGTTGTTGTAGACGACGGGCAGCCCGAGCCGGGCCTCGAGCGCGCCACGGATGTCGAAGCCCCACCACTCGGGAGCGGAGAAGTTGGTGGCGCCGCGGGACGAGATCACCCCGTCGGCGCTCGCCGGGCCGGGGGTGTCGAGGCCGACCGCACGCACCGCGGAGCGCTGGGTCCCGGTGGCCGTGAGCACGGTCTCCAGCGCGTCGACCATCGCCTCGACCGCGATCTCCGGTCCCTCGACCACCCGGCTCGGGACCTCGACCAGCGTGCCGGCCAGGAACTCGCCGGCCGCCGTGAGGACCGTGCCATTGTTCGCGGTGCCGCCGTTGTCGAGGCCGACAACCACCCAGGAGGAGGTTCGCGCCGCAGGGTCCGGTGAGCTCATGCCGCCACCTTTGCATGTGCCGCGTCAAAGCCGCCCGCCGGTCGACGTTATGGTGGATTTGTCCGAACCCGTGGTGAGGTCCGCGCGTCCTCGACTACGACACCAACTCCACGAGAGCGGAGAACTACCTGATGTCTCGACAGCTCAACGCATCGCTGCGCACGGCCCTCGCGGCCACCGCCGCGGCAGCAACCCTCGGCGGCGCAGCGCTGCTGATGACCGCGCCGAGCAGCCCGGCGGCCACCACCGCGCCACCGACCGGGACGGCAACCGGCACCGCCACCAGCACACCGACGGCCACCGGTACGCCGGTGCCGCTGCTCTGCATGGACCTGGTGCCCACCATCCTGGGCACCCCCGGTGACGACACCATCCAAGGCACCGCGGGCAACGACGTGATCGTCGGCCTCGGGGGCGCCGACACCATCAACGGGCTCGACGGCGACGACGTGATCTGCGCCGGCGAGAACACGCTGAAGGCGCACAACGCCAGCCCGAACGCCGCGATCGAGGGCTTCGACGTGGTCCACGGCGGCAACGGCAACGACCGCATCGACGGCCAGGGCGGCGTCGACAAGCTGTACGGCGACGACGGTGACGACGTGCTCCTCGGCGGCACCAACGTCAGCAACCCCGCCGCCGACAGCAAGGTGGCCGCGCCGGCCGAGTACCTGCACGGTGGTGCCGGCAACGACACCCTGCGCGGCGGTGCCGGCGAGAACATCCTCTGGGGCAGCTACGGCAACGACACCCTGCTGGGTGGCGCCGACAAGGACCGGCTCTACGGGCGTCAGGGCGACGACAAGATGGCGGGCGGGCCGGGCGACGACATCGTCCGTGGCTACACCGGTGCCGACTCAGGCACTGGCAACCATGGCAACGACGACCTGCGCGACAAGCTCACCTCGCTCGACGCCGACCTCTACTTCGGCGGCTACGGCGACGACCTGATCAAGGGCCGCGGTGGCGACGACAGGCTTGTCGGCGGCCCCGGCTCGGACATCATCAAGGGCGGTGCGGGCGACGACACCTGCTCCAGCCCGTCGACCCCGCCGGGTGCCACCAGCTGCTGAGGCACCCCTGTTCGTCGGAGCGGCCGGTGTGGAAGACCACGCCGGCCGTTCTGCGTCTGCTTTGAGCCTGGGTCAGACGGCGATCGCGAGGCGGCGCTCGAGCCAGGCCTCGACGTCGTGCATCCGGACCTGCTGGCCCTGCGCGTCCAGCTCACCGTGCTCGATCGCGTCGACCAGCTCGGCTCTCGACGCCCCGGTGTAGTCGGCGGCACCGGCCAGGTGCAGCCACGTGTTGCTGGTCCGGACGATGGGCTGGAAGGCGGTCATGGGCTGACCATCGACAGCCCGAGGCCAAACCTTGACCCTCGACTCGGGAAAGCTTGGATGAGCCTCGGGCGCGGTGGCAGAACCCGAGCCCCAGCGGGCAGCGCGCTCAGGCCGGCCGGATGCCGACGTACCTGGTCTCGAGGTACTCCTCGATGCCTTCGCTGCCGCCTTCGCGGCCGAAGCCGGAGTGCTTGACGCCGCCGAAGGGTGCGGCTGGGTTGGACACCACGCCCTGGTTGATGCCGATCATGCCGGTGTCCAGCCGCTCGGACAGGGCGAGTGCGGTGTCCAGGTCGCGGGTGAAGGCGTAGGCGACCAGGCCGTACTCGGTGTCGTTGGCCTTGGCGATGGCCTCGTCCCGGGTGGCGAACGTGGTGACCGGCGCGACCGGGCCGAAGATCTCCTCGTGCAGCAGCTCGGCGTCGTCCGGGACGTCGGCGAGCACGGTGGGTGCGTAGAACCAGCCCTTGTCGCCGACGGTGTCCGCGCCGGTGAGGACCCGGGCGCCGCCGCCGACCGCCGACGCGACCAGCTCGGACACCTTGTCCCGCGACGTCTCGTCGACCAGCGGGCCGACCTGCACGCCGTCCTCGGTGCCGCGGCCGACCCGCAGCGCGCCCATCCGCTCGGCCAGCCGGCGACCGAACTGGTCGGCCACGCTCTCGTGCACGATGAACCGGTTGGCCGCGGTGCAGGCCTCGCCCATGTTGCGCATCTTGGCCAGCATCGCGCCGTCCACCGCGGCGTCCAGGTCGGCGTCGGCCATCACCAGGAACGGCGCGTT
>JAVEDA010000162.1 GCA_030841195.1 Actinomycetota bacterium
ACAGGCCAGCTGGTCGTGTTCAGCTTGTGCACGCCGAAGAAGCGCTTGTCCACGGTGTACGACGTCGCCCCCGCCGGCGCCGCCGGGCCGAGGGTGACGAGGAGCGCTCCCGCCATGACGGCGGCGAGCAGCGAGTGGACGGTGCGTTGGCCTTGGCGCATCGGCCGAGTCTGACGTACGCCGGGGAGCGGCGCAGCGCAATGGACAGATATGTCCTAGGTTGCGCGTGTCGGAGTCAGGCGTCGACCCGGTAGACCCGCTCCGCGGTGCGCCGCAGCTCGGCGTGCGGCCAGCCCCGGTGCGCCACCCCGACCAGGGCCAGCGCGAAGACCGCCGCCACCGTGACCGCGACGGCCGGGGTGGCGAGGTCCGCCATCGCGCCGGACAGCAGGAACGTCGCCGCCGTCACCGTCGAGAAGCCGGCACCGGCCAGCCCGTTGACCCGGCCGCGCATCCCCGGCGGCGTGACCAGGTTGACCGTCGTCATCAGCGGCACCATGAACCCCTGCGCCATGCCGGACAGGAACCACAGCGGCATCACCACCTGCCACGGTGGCGCCAGACTGGTCAGCAGCAGCGGCAGGCAGGCGGCCACGGCCAGCACGATGATCGAGCGCACCTGCCGCAGCGGGTCCATCCGCCCGACCAGCCAGGCGCCGAGCGCCGCCCCGGCCGGCAGGGTGGCCATCAACGCGGCGCCCACCGCCGGCCCGGCGCCGTCGTCGCGCGCGTAGGCCAGCGCGACCGCCTCGGGCGCGACCAGGAACACCGCGGCGCTCCACGCGAGCAGTACCAGGGCTCGCAGCGACGGGTTGTCGAAGACCAGCCGCCAGCCGGCTCGGAAGTCCCCCACCAGGGTGGTGCGCGCCGACTTGTCCCGGCTCGCCGGCCGCCACCGCAGGGTCAGCGCCAGCACGGTGGCCGACACGAGGAAGGTGGCCACGTCGAACAGCAGACCGGCCCGCTCGCCGACCAGCACGATGATCACACCGGCCGCGACGATCCCCAGCACCTGGTCGACCTGGTAGAGGATCCGCATCAGGCCGGTGCCCGTCAGGCACTCGCGCGGGTCGGGCAACACGTCCGGCACCACGGCCCGATGCGCGGCCTCGAACGGCGCCGTGAACGTCTCGGCCACCAGGAGCAGCCCGAGCAGCACCCAGACCGGTGTGCCGTCGACGGCCACCAGCGCGAGCACGCCGACCACC
Source organism: Actinomycetota bacterium (assembly GCA_030841195.1). GTDB lineage: Bacteria > Actinomycetota > Actinomycetes > JACCUZ01 > JACCUZ01 > JAVEDA01. Next base: position 1,209 of record JAVEDA010000162.1, read on the forward strand.
ACGGCGCGGGCCAGGTCGCAGGCGATCAGCACCACCTTGCGCGGCAGCCGGTCGGACAGCCCGCCGAGCAGCGCCGACCCGAACACCGCAGGGATGAAGCTCACGACGAATGCCAGCACCGCGAGGAAGGCGCTGTCGGTGCGGGCGAGCACCAGCGACGCGAGCGCGACCCGGGCGATGTTGTCGCCCCACTCGCTGGCGACCTGCGCGACGACCAGGCCCCGGAACTCCGGGTGGCGCAGGACGTCGCGGTAGGTCGTCACCGGTAGAACACCTGCTCCACCACCGTCCTGGCCCGCCTGGTCGCGCGCCGGAAGTCGTCGACCAGCACCCCACCTGCGCCCGGAGGGTAGCCGAGCACCTGCGCCACGCCAGTGAGCTCGCGCAGATCGGTGGGCAGCGTGTCTCCGGGGCGGCCGCGCACCAAGAGAGTGGCGTTGCGCACCCGGCTCGCGGTCCGCCAGGCGTGCCCCAGCACCCGGGCCTGCTCCGGGCTGAGCAGCCCGCCGGCCGAGGCCGCCTCGAGCGCCCCGAGGGTCCGGGTCGTTCGCAGCCCCGGCAGCTCCCAGGCGTGTCGAAGCTGGAGCAGCTGCACGGTCCACTCCACGTCGGCGAGCCCGCCCGGGCCGAGCTTCGTGTGCCGGTGGGGGTCGGTGCCGCGGGGCAGCCGCTCGGCCTCGACCCGCGACTTGATCCGCCGGATCTCGCGCACGTCGGCCTCACCGATGCCGCCGTCGCGGTAGCGCACCGGGTCGACCAGCGCCATCAGCTCGCGGCCGAGGTCCGCGTCACCGGCCACCGGCTCGGCCCGCAGCAGCGCCTGGCTCTCCCAGACCAGCGACCACCGCTCGTAGTAGGCGCCGTAGGACGCCAGGCTGCGCACCAGCGGGCCCTGCCTGCCCTCGGGCCGCAGGTCCGCGTCGACCACCAGTGGCGGGTCCGGGGACGGTACGGCGAGCAGCCGGCGCAGCTCTCCCACGACCGCGTGCGCGGCCTCCGTGGCGTCGCGCTCGTCGGCTCCCTCGTGCGGGTCGTGCACGAACAGCACGTCGGCGTCGCTGGCGTAGCCCAGCTCGCGGCCGCCGAACCGGCCCATCGCCACCACCGCGATCCGGGTGGGCACCGGTCCCCCGCGGGACTGCTCGACCGAGCGGAGCGCGACGTCCAGGGCGGCCTGCACGGTGACGGCCGCCACGTCGGTCAGGGCGGCCTCGACCTGCTCGACAGTGGCCTGACCGAGCAGGTCGGCTGCCGCGACTCGGAACAGCTCGCGCCGGCGTACGCCCCTGGCGACGGCGACGGCACTGGCCGGGTCCTCGTGCCGGCCGACGGCGGCGGCGACCTCGGTGGCCAGCTCCGGGCGCCCGCGCGGCACCAGCTCGGCGTCGTCGGCGAGCAGCCGCACCGCTTCCGGCGCCCGGCCGAGCAGGTCGACGGCGTAGCGGCTGCTCGCCAGCAGCAGAGCCAGCCGGTGCGCGACGGCGCCCTCGTCGCGGAGCAGCCGCAGGTACCAGTGGGTGGTGCCCAGCGCGTCGCTGAGCCGACGGAAGGCCAGCAGTCCACCGTCGGGGTCGGGCGCGTCGGCGAACCAGCCGAGCAGCACCGGCAGCAGGGTGCGCTGGATCGCCGCGCGACGGCTGACCCCGGCCGTCAGGGCCTCCAGGTGCCGCAGCGCACCGGCCGGGTCCTCGTAGCCCAGTGCCTCCAGCCGCGACCGGGCGGCCTCGGGCGATAGCCGGGCCTCGTCCGAGGCCAGCCGCGCCACCGACGACAGCAGCGGCCGGTAGAAGAGCTTCTCGTGCAGCCGGCGCACCTCGCGGGCGTGCTGACGCCACTCGCGGTCCAGCGCCGCGACCGGGTCGGTGCGCAGGCCGACCGAGCGGGCCAGCCGGCGCAGCTCGTCAGGGTCCTCGGGCATGACGTGGGTGCGCCGGAGCCGGTGCAGCTGCAGCCGGTGCTCGACGGTGCGCAGGAACCGGTAGGCCCGGTCCAGCTCGGCGGCGTCGTCCCGCCCGACGTAGCCGAAGGTCGACAGCGACTCAAGGGCCTCGAGGGTGTTGGGGCTGCGCAGCGCCTCGTCGGTGCGGCCGTGCACCAGCTGCAGCAGCTGGACCGCGAACTCCACGTCCCGCAGGCCGCCGGGCCCGAGCTTGAGCTCGCGGTGGCTGTCCGCGGCCGGCAGCGTCTGCTCGACCCGGCGGCGCATCTGCTGCACGTCGACCACGAAGTCGTCCCGCTCCGCTGCCGCCCACACCATCGGCGCCACCGCGTCGACGTAGGCCTGGCCCAGTGCGAGGTCGCCTGCGACCGGGCGCGCCTTGAGCAGCGCCTGGAACTCCCAGGTCTTGGCCCAGCGCTGGTAGTACGCGACGTGGCTGGCCAGCGTCCGCACCAGTGGCCCGGCCTTGCCCTCGGGGCGCAGCGCCGCGTCCACCGGCCAGATGGTGCCTTCCGGCGACGTGGTGGAGCAGGCCCGCATCAGCGTGGCGGCCAGGGTGGCCGCAGCCTTCAGCGCCGGCTCCTCGGCCGCCCCCTCGACGGCCTCCGCCACGAACACGACGTCGACGTCACTGACGTAGTTGAGCTCGCGGCCACCGCACTTGCCCATCGCGACGACGGCGAGCCGGCAGGTCTGCGCGGCCGGCCCGAGCTCGGCCGAGGCCACGGCCAGCGCGCTCTCGAGCGTTGCCGCGGCGAGGTCGGCCAGCTCGGCCGCGACGTCGGCCACGTCGACGTCACCGCGCAGGTCGCGGGCGGCCAGGCCGAGCAGGGCGCCCCGGTAGGAGACCCGCATCGCGTCCAGCGCCGGGAGCCCGGTGCGTCCGTCGACGGCTGCGAGCAGCCGGGCCCGCAGGCCGGCCGCCGTGGGCCGCACCAAGGCCTCGCCCTCGAGCTCGTGCCAGTGCTCGGGGTGCCGCACCAGGTGCGCCGCCAGGGCGGGGCTGGCACCGAGGACGTCGAGCAGGCCGGCGCGCAGCCGCTCGTCCTCGTGCAGGGCCGTGACCAGCGCCGGGTCGTCGGCCGCGGCCAGCAGTGTCGCCAGGGCGTGCAGCGCGGCGTCGGGGTCAGCGGTGGCCGCCAGGTCGAGCAGGACCTGCTCGTGGTCGAGCAGCGGGCCGAGCGCTCCCGACTCCAGCGCGGCCGCCGCCAGGGCCGGCTCGGTGAAGCCCAGCCGCGCCAGCTGCCCGCTGGCACTGCTGCCGCGGCCCAGTGTCACGAGGTCACGCTACCGAGCGGCGGCAGTGCGCCCCTCGTCGTGGAACTGAAGCACCACCGTGGCGAACGACTCGGCCAGTGGCCGCCAGGTCCCGGCGAGCTCGGCCGCCGCGCCGCGAACCTCGGCGACCAGGTCCGCGGGCTCGCGGCCCTCGGCGGCCAGCAGCGGGCTGTCCTCGTGGGCCCAGGCGGCCGCGATGTCACCGGTGACCTCCGGGTGGCCCTGCACGCCCCACGCGGCCGGCCCCACCCGGAA
>JAVEDA010000179.1 GCA_030841195.1 Actinomycetota bacterium
TCGTTCGAGGCCGAGGACGCGGTGCAGGACACGCTGGTGCGCGCCTGGAAGGCGCTGGACCGGTTCGAGGGCCGGTCGTCGCTGCGGTCCTGGCTCTACAAGATCGCCACCAACGTCTGCTTCGACATGCTCGACGGCCGCCAGAAGCGAGCCCTGCCGATGGACATGGGGCCGGCGCAGCCTGCCGACGCGTCGCTGCTCGGCTCGCCGCTGCCGGAGGTCACCTGGCTGCAGCCGGTGCCCGACGTCCGGGTGCTGCCCGCAGGCGGGGACCCGGCCGAGGTGGCCGAGCTGCGGGAGTCGATCCGGCTGGCCTTCGTGGCCACCCTGCAGCACCTGCCACCGCGGCAGCGCGCGGTGCTGATCCTGCGCGAGGTGCTGCAGTGGCCGGCCGCCGAGGTGGCCGAGCTGCTGGGCACGTCGGTCGCGTCGGTGAACAGCGCCCTGCAGCGGGCCCGCGCCACGATGGCCGAGAACGAGGTAGCGCCGACCGACGAGCCCAAGCCGCTCGACGACGTCCAGCGCGAGCTGCTCGCCCGCTACGTCGACGCGTTCGAGCGCTACGACATGGCGGCTCTCACCGCCGTGCTCACCGAGGACGCCAGCTGGTCGATGCCGCCGTACGAGCTGTGGCTGCAGACTCACGACGACATCGTCACGTGGTGCCTCGGGCCGGGGTACGCCTGCGAAGGCTCGAAGTTGGTGCCGATCTCGGCCAACGGCTCGCCGGCGTTCGCGCAGTACAAGCCGGACCCCGACGGTGGCTACTCGGCCTGGTCGCTGCAGGTGCTCGACGTGTCCGGCGACCAGATCACCGGGATCATGTTCTTCCTGGACGTCGAGGCGTTCTACCCGCTGTTCGATCTCCCGCTGCGACTGGAGGCGTGACCGCAGCAAACCGATGAGTTCTCGCGGTGGGGCCGGTCATAAGCATTGACCCCACCCGCAGAGCTCGGAGGCTTGCCGTGACCACCCCGACCACCACCCACCGCCCGGCCGCAGCAGGCCCGGACCTGGACAGCCGTACCCGTTGGGCGGCGCTGGTCGTGCTGTGTCTCGGCAACCTGATGATCGTGCTCGACACGACGATCGTGAACGTCGCGCTCCCGTCCATCCGGGTCGACCTCGGCTTCTCCGAGTCGTCGCTGGCCTGGGTCGTGAACGCCTACCTGCTGACCTTCGGCGGCTTCCTGCTGCTGGGCGGCCGGCTCGGCGACCTCTTCGGCCAACGCCGGCTGTTCATGGCCGGCATCGCCGCGTTCACCGCCGCCTCGGTCGCGTGCGGCCTGGCCGGCTCCGCAACCGTGCTGGTCGCCGCTCGCGCGGTGCAGGGCCTCGGCGGGGCCGTGGTCTCCGCAGTGGCGCTGTCGCTGGTGATGAACCTGTTCACCGAGCCGGCTGACCGCGCCAAGGCGATGGGCTTCATCGGCTTCGTCGCTGCCGGTGGCGGGAGCATCGGCGTCCTGCTCGGTGGCGTGCTCACCAACAGCCTCGACTGGCACTGGATCTTCCTCGTCAACGCACCCATCGGCGTCGCGGTGCTCCTGCTGTCGATGCGAGTCCTTCCGGCCGCCCGCGTGCGCGGTGTCGGCACCCGGCTGGACGTCGCGGGTGCGGTGACCGTGACCAGCGCCCTGATGCTCGCGGTCTACGCCATCGTCAACGGCAACGCGGCCGGCTGGACGTCCGCGCAGACCGTCGGCCTGCTCGCTGTGGCGGCTGTGCTGCTCGCGGTCTTCCTCCGCATCGAGTCCACCGTGGCCGCACCGCTGGTCCCGCTGACCCTGTTCCGGCGCCGCAACGTGGCCGTCTCCAACGTCGTCGGCGTGCTGTGGGCGGCCGCGATGTTCGCCTGGTTCTTCCTGTCCGCCCTCTACCTGCAGCTGGTCCTGCACTACAGCCCGCTGCAGGTGGGGCTCTCCTTCCTGCCGGCCAACCTGGTGATGGCCACCTTCTCGCTCGGCCTGTCGGCCAAGCTGGTCATGCGGTACGGCATCCGGGCACCGCTCATGCTCGGCCTGCTGATCGCCGCCTGCGGCCTGGTGCTGTTCGCCCGCGCCCCCGTGGACGGGCAGTTCCTGACCGACGTGCTTCCCGCGATGCTGCTGCTCGGATTCGGCGCCGGCATGGCCTTCAACCCGGTGCTGCTCGCCGCCATGAGCGACGTCGAGCCGCAGGACTCCGGCCTCGCGTCCGGCGTCGTCAACACCTCGTTCATGATGGGCGGCGCGCTGGGCCTCGCGGTGCTCGCCAGCCTGGCGGCGGCGCGCAGCAGCAGCCTGGCAGCGGCCGGCGAGGACGCGCTCGCGGCGCTCAACGGCGGCTACCACGTGGCCTTCCTGGTCGGCGCTGTCGCCGCGGCGGCGGCGGGTGTCATCGGTGGCACGTTGCTGCGTATCGAAGCACCGGCGATGTCGTACGACGGTGCGCCCGCCGGCAGCGACGACGACGACCCGCGGCTGGTGCCAGCCGGCTTCTAGGCCCGCTGCAGAACCGGTCGCAGCGAGGTGGCCGCGAGCCGCCCCACCAGGGTGGTGAGCGGCCTCCGCACGACCAGCCAGCCGAGCAGCGAGACGGCCGCGCCGACCGCCAGCCCGGCGACGACGTCGTGCGGGTAGTGCGCTGCGATGTAGACCCGCGACGAGGCCATCACCAGGGCCGCCAGGGTGGCCACCGCGCCGAGCCGGCGGGAGACGAGCCACAGCCCGCCCGCGACCGCGCCGGCCATCACCGCGTGGTCGGAGGGGAACGACCCGTCCGCCGACCGGTGTGCGAGCACCAGCAGGTGCGGCAGCGCCGTGTAGGGACGGGACTCGTCGAAGCCGTGCACCAGCGGCTGGTTCAGGGCCACGGCCAGCAAGGTGGCAGCCCCCGTCCAGATCGCGGCGGCCATGGCCTGCGGACCCCGGCCGCGGGCCAGCCACCAGCCGGCCACCAGCAGCGCGCCGAACAGCACGACCCCGTAGGACGCGAACCCGAGGACCGCTCCGTGCAGCCACGGGGTGTCCCGGGCCCACTCGTTGACCGCGCCGAACAACGGCCGGTCGACGGCATGCGGGCCGAGCAGGTGCGAGCTCACAGGTGTGCCTCCGTGCGGGGGAGCGTGACGGTGAAGGTGGCGCCCCCACCCGGGGTCGGTCCGGCCTCGACGCTGCCGTGGTGGGCCTGCACGACCTCGCGTACCAGGGCCAGGCCGAGCCCGAAGTGCCGCCGGCCGCCGCCGGGGCCGTGGGCGAACCGGTCGAACAGGCGCGGCGCCACGGCGGGGTCGATGCCGGTGCCGTCGTCGACCACCTGCACCGTCACCTTCGACGCAGCGGTGACATGGACCCTGATGTGACCTCCGGCGAGCGTGTGCGCGACGGCGTTGTCGATCAGGGCGTCGAGCACCCGGCGCAGCGGGCCGGGAGCGCCCAGGACCGTCACGGGTGACTCGCCCACGTCTGGTCCGCTGATCTGTACGCCCTGCTCGGCCGCGTACGGGCCGGCCGCGTCGACGGCCGCGCGGGCGAGCGCTCCCAAGTCGACCGTCTCGCGCCGGGACGGCTGGTCCGCCAGCGAGGCCGACAGCAGCAGGTCGTCGACGACCTCGGCCAGCCGGCGGGTGTCGGCGACCAGGGCCTGCGACTCGGCGTGTTCGTCGGATGTCGCGTCCCGGCGACGCAACGAGCGCTCGAGCAGCTGGGCGCGGGTCGAGAGCAGGGTCAGCGGCGTGCGCAGCTCGTGCGACGCGTCGGCCACGAAGCGGCGCTGCCGGTCCATGGCCGTCACCAGCGGCGACATCGCCCGGCGGGCCAGCAGCCCGCCGAGGAGCACGCTGAGGCCGAGACCCACGAGCTCCGCCACGACCAGGCCGGTCAGCAACCGGTGCTGCTCGTCGGACTGCGGGTCGGTCGACGTGGTCGCCTGCGTCACCGTGGTCCCCTCCCGCACCGTGAGCAGCCGGTAGCGCTCGCCGTTGCGCCTCACCGTCCGCTCGTCCGTGGGGCCCAGGTCGACCGCGCTGACGGCGTCGACTGCCGCGGCGACCGGGAGCCAGGCCGGTGCCGACGGGCTGCGCTGCTGGCTGCCGTCGGCGGCGCGGGTCCAGACGCCGACGGTCGACGGGTGGCTCATCAGGTCGTCGGCGTCGACAACGGCTTGACGAAGGGCGGTGCGGGCCTCCGCGGCCTGCTCCCGCGAGACCACAGCCAGCAGCAGGCCGCCGACCACGAGCAGCACGATCGTCACCGCGCCCGCCGTCAGCGCGGCCAACCGCCAGGTCGCAGCACGAAGCGCCGAGTTGTCCGCCCGCGCGTCACTCACACGGTCCCCATCCGGTAGCCGACGCCGCGCACCGTGCGGACGGCCTCTGGGCCGAGCTTGCGGCGCAGGTAGGAGACATAGGTCTCGACCACGGCGTCGGTCTCGGCGTCGCCGAACACGCGGTCCCGAAGCTCGTCCCTAGTGAAGACGCGGGTCGGGCGTCCGGCCAACGTTCGCAGCAGCGCGGCCTCCCGTTCGGAGAGCGCCACGTCCGGGCCGTCGCCCACCACCAGCCGCGCGACGACGTCGAGGCGCCGCACCCCGAGGTCGACGAGCTCGGCGTCCTCGTCGGCCCCGGTGCGACGGACCAGCGACCGCAGCCGGGCGAGCAGCTCGTCCACGTCGAACGGCTTGCCCAGGTAGTCCTGCGCACCGGAGTCGAGGCCTTCGACCCGGTCGGCCACGGTGTCGTACGCCGTGAGCATCAGTGCCGGTGCGGTGACCCCGGTGCGGCGCAGCCGGCGGAGCAGGTCGACGCCGTCGATCCCCGGCAGCCCGCGGTCGAGCACCAGCACGTCGTACCTGCTGGTGAGAGCGCGGTGCAGGCCGGCCTGACCGTCGTGCACGGCATCGACGGCGTAGCCCTCACCTTCGAGCAGGCGGACCAGCATCCGGGCGAGGTCCTGCTCGTCCTCCACGACGAGTACTCGGTGGGTCACGAACAGCCTCCTCCGGGTCGCCGTCATAGCGTCGCCGTGGACGCTACGTCGTTCCACCGGGCCTTGGTGCCGGCTAGGCATGTTCGCGGCGGATGCTGGGAGTTTCCTGAGCAGCTGACGCATCCGGGTCACGGGGCAGGGAGGATGGGCGTCGTGACGACGCCCTGGGACGAGTCCACCCGACCCACCGCGGCCGGGCCGGACGACGCCGGTCCGACTCCGCGCGGCGCCTCGGCCGGGCAGCACCTGCTGGAGGTGCACGACCACTACCGGCGCGAGCTCACCCAGCTGCGCGACGTGCTCGACCAGGTGCGAGCGGGCAGCCTCGGTGCCGGTGCGGCCCGCTCCGAGCTCAACGACATGGCGGTGCGCGCGAACACCTGGGTGCTCGGGTCGGTGTGCCAGTCGTACTGCCTGGCGCTCACCCAGCACCACTCGATGGAGGACGCGGCGGTCTTCCCGCACCTGGGCTCCCAGGACCAGGGGCTGCGCGCCGTGGTCGACCGGCTCGGCCAGGAGCACCGCGCGATCCACGACCTGCTCGAGTCGGTCGACGCGGCCCTGGTCGATCTCGTCACGGCCCCCGACGACCTGACGGCGGTGCAGGAGGCGGTCGACGCCCTCACCGAGGCGCTGCTCTCGCACTTCACCTACGAGGAGCGCGAGCTGGTCGGGCCGCTGAGCCGGCACGGCTTCTACGCCGGCCAGCTCTGAGACCGTCCGGCTCTAGTTGATGCCGCTGCTGATCGTCGACTCGAAGGCCTCGAGCACCGACAGGTCACCGTCGCGCTCCGGCTCGGTCAGCGGCGGCCGATTCCACAGCCAGCAGTCCAGGTCTTCGGCCGTGCCTCTGATCGTCGCCTGCGTCGCGCTGCCGGGGTCGGTGTCCGCGACCTGGATGTCCGGCTCGTCGGCGTAGGTCACGCCATCGTCGGGATCGGTCCCCGAGAACCGGGCCAGGGTGACCAGCCAGCTGCCCCCGGTGTCCGTCGTCTGCACCCGGATGGTCCGGCTCTCGTCCAGCGTCTTGGTGCCCCACGGCGGGTCGCCGCCGTACATCACCTTGAGCACCTCGTCGACGCCGTCGGCACACAGTGCCGGGTCCATCGAGGTCCGGTTGCCCGCGGTGAGCTCGGCGTCCAGGCGGTGCACCAGCGCCTCGTGCGCCTGGCGGCGACGGATGAAGCCCACCGTCTGCTCGTTCGACCAGGTCCAGGCGCGCGTCGACGGGTCGGTGTCGGTGAGCACCTGGGATAGGGCGGCGCTCGACGTCCGGTAGAACTCCTCCAGCCCGGCCCGGGTCGCCGGCCGGTCGTCGTCGCTGACCTCGAGCTTGTCCGCCTCGGCCTTGTCGGTCACGCCGCGGCGGACCACCTCGCCCCAGAACTGCTGCACTCCGGCGAGGTGCCAGAGCAGGTCGTCCGCGTCCCAGTCCGGGCAGGTCGGGACCCGCGCATCAGAGGGGGCATCGCGCAGGGCCTCGTCGAAGCGGTCCGACTCGCGGCGCAGGTGGGCCAGGAAGTCCAAGTCTGTGGGCACGCCCCGGACCGTAGCCCGAGCCGGCGACGGCCCGCCTCCGCATTCCCGGCCGGCCAGGATTCTCAGCCGGTCAGCGCGAGCACCTCGGCGCCGGGCAGCCTGGCCAGGTCCGCTCCGGCCAGCACCAGCTTGGACCGGCGCAGGCCCGAGCCGACCACGACGTACGGCCTGGTGACGACCGCCTCGTCGACCAGCAGCGGCCAGCCTTCGGGCAGCCCGACCGGGGTGATGCCGCCGTACTCCATGCCGGTCGCGGCCACCGCGAGATCCATCGGCGCGAACGACGCCTTGCGGGCGTCGATCCGGCGCCGGACCACGCCGTTGACGTCGGCCCGGGTGGTGGCTAGCACGACGCAGGCCGCGAACCGGGTCTCGCCGCTGCGGCGACCGGCGACCACCACGCAGTTGGCCGACACGTCGAGGTCGACGTCGTACCGCTCGCAGAACGCGGCGGTGTCGGCGAGCGCCGGGTCGATCTCGGCGACGTACATCTCCGGCGTCCCGTCGGCGGCCACCGCCGCGGCCACGGACGGGCCGAGGAGGTCAGGACGGTCACGGGCGGGCACGGTCACCAGGCTGCCGATCACGCCCCGACCCTAGGCGAGGAACTCCAGGACCGCCGCGTCGAAGAGCTCCGGTGCTTCGACGTTGGCCAGGTGCCCGCCACTCGGGAGCACGACCAGCCGCGAGTCCGGCACCGCCTGGTGCATCGCGCGGACGGAGTCGAGCGGAGCGCGGACGTCGGCGGCACCGTGCAGGAACAGGG